>JAYTHP010000026.1:0-19217 GCA_043732485.1 Oligoflexia bacterium | reverse complement strand
GCTCGGTCCACTTGGCAACCACGTTCTCCTGGTGGGCGATGTAGCTCCGGGTGGCCTTGATCTGGGGGTCGAGGCGGCCCCGGATGTACTGGAGGTTCTGGTAGCTCTGGGTGGTGTGCCCGTCTGTGCGGCTGCCTGCGTAGATTTCTTGGAGTTCCTTCACCACGGTCTCGCCGCTGAACAGGTGAGTGAAGGTGGCGGTGCCGACGGTGTAGGTGTAGCTGCCGTCCCGGCTGGTGACCTCGTGCTCGGCGTAGGTGCCCTTGCGCCAGTGGTAACCGGCGTTGACCACACTGCCTTGATGATGATGATCACAGGGGTGGTCGCCGGCCTTGGTTTAACCCTGATGGCTGGTGACTGGCGACCTGGTAGTCTTAAGGCAGTGGTCGGACGCACCGAGCAGGTCACAGGGTTACCGCCACCTGGCGCGCTAAATGCCCTTTTGTTCCCAGCGGTGGCCATTGCGGTGGACGGCGCAGGGAGGGGAGGAGCCAGTGGCGCAAAAACACGAAGCCTCGAAGACGGTTTGTCCAAGCAAGACGTGGCTGAACTGGTGCGCGAGCAGTTACGGCTTGCACCGTTTCAGTCTGAACCGGTGCAAGCAGCAGCAGCAGCAGCGCGAGACTTTTTTCCCAACACCTTGCACTTAACGCCGCTTTTGCAACTTGCCGGCAATCGGCTCGGGAGCAAGCTGCGGCGCTTAGGCGTGCCCACTGATCCTGAGAGCATAAACGACTTTGCTGGCGTGAGTGGAGGGGGTGGTGGGGTGATTGTTGCTGGTGCTGGTGCTGGCGCGGGTGCTTTAAGCAAAGCGGGCGGCGCATCAGCAGGGCTCACGGTGGAGTACGCTTGGGATGAGAAGCTCCAGCAGAGGATGGAGCGCTTGTTTCAGCAGTACGGGGTAGATTATGGTGCTTTTGTTGCGCTTGATCCGCGCTCAGGAGCGGTGCTGGCTGCGGTTAGTTTTGCCAAAAGTGAAGCTTTGAAGGAGAATTTAATCTTAAAAGGTTCTTTTCCAGCGGCGTCGTTGTTTAAGCTCGTGACGGCAACTGCGGTGATTGAGGAGAAGCATTTTTCCCAAGATTCCGTGCTGCCCATTAACGGTCGCCACCATACCTTGTATCGGCAGCAGATTTTTGGTCAGGCAACCTCCCGCTGGACGCACTTTTTGACGCTGAAAGAGGCTTTTGCCCAGTCGGTGAATCCTTATTTTGGCAAGCTTGGGGTTTACGAGCTAGGACAAGAGACGTTGCGCAATTACGCCTTTCGCTTCGGGTTCAATCGCCAGATTGGCAGTGATTTTAGTTTCCGGGAGGGGCAGGCGCTGATCCCGCCTGATGTTTGGGGGCTGGCAGAGACCGCTTCAGGGTTTACGCAAGACACTACCTTAAGTCCGTTACAAGGCGCTCTTATGGCGGCTTCGGTGGCCAATCAAGGGGTAATGATGGAGCCATATTTTGTGAAAAAAATCACTGCGCCTCAAGGGCAGGTGCTTTACGAGGCGCAACCGGAAGTGAGCGCCCGCACGATGAAAAGTGAGACGGCGCAAGAGGTCAAGCAGTTGATGAGTGAAACTGTGTTGCATGGCACGTCGCGCCGCTCGTTTCGCGGCTTTTTCTCGAAAAGAAAAGGATTAGCAGGGGTGGGCGGTCGCTTGCTGAGGTCGGTCGGCTCTTCGGTCGGAACTGTGGTCGGGTTTAAGGTTCCGGTGCTTCCCAGTGAGCTTGAGGTGGGCGGCAAGACCGGCTCTCTCCACGGGAAGGATCCTGAGGGCAAGGTCGATTGGTTTATTGGTTATGGCTTGCGGGGGCCTCGTCAGATTGCACTTGCAGTTTTAACGATTCATGAGAAGCAATGGACAGTGAAATCTTCTTATCTGGCCGCTGAGGCTTTGCGTTTTTACCTCGACCACGAACCTCCCTTGGCCAAGCTATCGGGGGCTGATGAGGCGCATGAGTGAAGGGCTGGGTCCGAAGCCTGGGAGTCAGTTAGAGGAGAAGCGCACGGAGCTGGGGGCGCCGTCTTGTCATATCCCGATTATGCTGCAACCCTTAGTGGAAGGGTTGGGGCAGGCTTTTTTAGAGCGCGCTTTTTTAGAACGCGAAGACGACGATAGCCGGGAAGAGCTCTGGTGGGTGGATGGTACGCTGGGTGGGGGAGGGCATACGGCTGCGGCCTTGGAGTTTTTGCGCAAGCATCCGGCGCCATCAGGCAGGCCACAACGGGTTTTGAGTATCGATTGCGACGCGCAGGCGGTGGCGCGCGGGCAGGTGCGCTTTGCCCGCGAGATTGCAGAAGGGCGGCTCGAGCTTGCGCACGTTTCGTTTGCCAATCTGGGGGAGTATTGGCAGGGCAAGCGAGACGGGCGCCGGGTGTCTGCGCGGTTGCTTGCACTCATGGTGGATTTAGGGTTTTCCAGCGATCAGCTGGCTGACCCGGAGCGCGGGTTAAGTTTTCAGCAGGAGGGGCCGCTTGATATGCGACTCAATCGGCAGCAAGGGATGTCTTGTGCGCAGTTGCTGGCGCAAGTGTCCGAGCGAGAGTTAGCGGAGTTGATCGCCAGTGGTGGTGAAGAGCCCTTTGCCCGCGAGATTGCAGCCCATCTGGTGCTCAGACGCGAGCAGGGTTTGCCGCTGCAAACGACGCAGGAGTTGGCGCAAGCGGTGATTCAGGCCCTGCCGCGTTCCGCCAGGCATGGGCGGATTCATGGCGCCACTCGCACCTTTCAAGCGCTACGAATTGCAGTCAATCAGGAGTTAGTGGCGCTGGACAGGTTTTTAAGCCAAGCCGCAGATCACGTCGTCCCTGGCGGTCGTTTGGGCGTCTTAAGCTTTCATTCCTTGGAGGACCGCAGGGTGAAGCAGGCCTTGCGCGAGGCTGCGAGCTGGAAAGTGCTAACGAAAAAGCCGCAAGTGGCAAGCACGCAGGAGGTGGCCGGTAATCCACGTGCGCGGAGCGCGAAGCTCAGAATCGCGCAAAGAATCGGTCCTTAGGGTTTGTTAGCAAGTAGGCGGCCGTCAGCTTAGGCCTTCGGTAGGGAGCAGAAAAAAGGAGAACGCCCCATGTCACGCCCCCGTTTGCAGGCTCCCTGGATCCTCTTAGCGCTTTTTTCTCTGATGACGTTCGCATCCGTCACGGTGTGGTTGCGTTTACACATCATCAACCTCACCTATGCCATTCGGGCGGAGGAGCAAAAGGTGGCCAAGGCCTTGCAGCAGCGCGATCAAGTGCAAGTGCAGGTGTCGGCGCTGCGATCGCCGCAGCATTTAGAGAGAATTGCCACGCAACAACAAGCACTGCTGGGGCTTGGGCCTGCCAAGTGGGGGCAAGTCATTCACTTAGCCACGGATTTAGCCACGGAGTCTGATGAAAACTGAGACGCCGCAGTCCGCGGCCCAACCTCACCTGGATCGCGGGGCAGCCAAAACAATGCCTCCTCCTCATCGTTTGAAGATTCAAGCGGTTTTTGTTGTCACCGGGCTGTGCATGGCGCTGATCGGCTTGCAAGCCGGCTGGTTGAGCTTAACCCAACAGGAGAAGTTAGCGGAGTGGGCCAAAAAACAGGATCACCCGGCGGTGCCTGAGCGGCCTTCGCGCGGCTTGATCGTCGATCGCAAGGGCGAGCCGTTAGCGGTGAACTGGGAAGTCGATAGTTTAGCGGCCTTCCCGAAGCGGGTCAAATACAAGCGCGAGATGGTAGTCGCTTTAGCCAAGGTGCTGAACCACTCGGACCGCTCGGACCTTTGGCTGCAGCGGTTGAGTGCAAAGCTGCATCAGCCGCGCGATTTTGTCTGGATCAAGCGCTATCTCACCCCCCAAGAAGTCCAACAGTTGAAAAAAGCTCACTTTTTGCCACAAAACCGCTTACTGGCAGGGGATGGGGCCGGAGGGGAGTTTTCCGGATTAAAGTTACTGAAGGAAAACGCCAGGTTTTACCCCCACGGGGCGTTGGCGTCGCAAGTGATCGGCTCAGTGGATATGGATTTAGAGGGGCGTGAGGGCATGGAGCTGGTCTTTAACCGCAAGTTGCGGGGTCAGATCAGGCAGCACTCGGCGGTGCAGCAGGCGCTAAAAAGTGCGCCTGCGGTGGATTGGAAAAGTGGCCTGCGCGCGGCACTTTTCTCAGGCTTCATGAAGGACGAGCTGGGAAGTGCGGGGACGAGCGAGGGGGTGAACGCGGGCGAGCAGGGCAGCACGGTGCGCCTGGCGCTGGATGCCTCCTTGCAGTTTGAAATTGAGAATCAACTCAAAAGTTCGCTTGCTACCACCCACGCCAAAACGGGCATGGTGGTGGTAATGAATGCGCTAACAGGCGAGCTGGTGGCGCTAGCCCAGCAGCCAGGCTTTGATCCTAACCAGGACTGGAGTCTGAAGGCGCGCTCTAAGCTCAAAGTGCTCACGAAAAAAGACTGGGACTTGCGGCGTAATCTCGCTTTGAGTGATGGTTATGAGCCTGGCTCGACGTTTAAGGCGATTCTCCTGGCAGCAGCCCTTGAAAAGGGCTTTCAGTTGAGCGACCAACTGTGGGGAGGGAAGGAGAGTTTACGGCTGCAGGGACACCGGATTACGGAAGCAGAAAATCACGAGAATTTCGGTTGGTTGTCGCTGGCGCGGATGATCCAAGTCTCGAGCAACGTGGTGGCAGCCAAGCTGGCCCTACAGGTGGGATGGAGGGATTTTCGGGCGATGATGGTGGCCTTAGGCTTTGGTGCTCGCACGGGGGTGGGTTTTCCAGGAGAAAGTCCAGGCCAGCTGCCGCTTGCGCATCAAGACGCCAGCGCTCAGGGCAAAAGGGCTCATTCCTCGCTCTTACTTGCCACGGTGGGGTTTGGTCACGGGCTGTTAGTCACCCCCTTGCAAATGGTACGCGCCTACGCTGCCATGTTAAACGGCGGTTGGCTCGTGACCCCGCAGTGGCAGATGGCAGAAGGCTGCAAGTCAGCGGAGGGTGAACGGGAAAACCAAGGCCTGGCGGCAGCGAACCCTTCCCTGCTGCCTCACTTCCCAGGGTGCCAGTCGGCGTCGTCGGTGGTGCGGGTGTTTTCTGAGCAAACCGCCCGGGCCTTGCGCGAAAGCCTGGGGTTGGTGACGCAAAAAGGTGGGACCGGCGGGAAGGCTGCCGTGCCAGGCATCGAAATTGCTGGAAAAACAGGCACGGCCCAGCTGCTGGATGCCGCAACTGGGCTCTATTCGCACCAACGCTTTGTCGCCTCGTTTATTGGCTTTGCGAAAAACGGGGAACTGCCTTACGTCGTTTTGACCTTGCTCAGCGAGCCGCAGGGGCGCTATTATGCCTCAGAAACCGCAGCGCCGTTGTTTCGCGAGGTCTTCCAAAGTTTAGCCAACCGCTGGCTGCGGCGGGTCGAGCCCGCGCAGACGTTGGCGTCGCTTGCGCCTGCCTCGACCGTCACGGCTGCGGCGAAAGACTTGCCGCAGGTCGTAGCCTCGCAGGTTCTTCAAGGGGTCAGTGGCCAGATCAGTGGCCAGATCAGTGACCAGCTCACTGTGAGTCAAGCGGCACCAGCGCTTGCAACCTTTCTCGGACTAGAGGTCTTTGTCAGCGGTGGTGGTGTGCGGCCCCCTGCTCCCGCAGCTGGGGGGGGCGACCTTGCGGTCATGCCGGCTGTGATTGGACTGAGCGGGCGGGAAGCCCTCAGACTTTTGGGGCCGGTCAGCCTGCGAGGGGTTGGCTGGGTGAGCCAACAAAAACCTGCAGCCGGAACCTTGTTGAAAAAAATCGACGCCATTGAGCTGTTGTTAAAAAGCGACCCACCGCCAGCAACAGCGACAACGCCCATGCCGTGAACCTAGCCTGTCGCCAGGGACCCAGCAAGTTTGGGCTGTGAGGCGCAAGAGCCTTTCACGAGAGCGGTTGCAGCAACGGAGCGATGAAAAAGAGGATAAAGCACACCATGATGAAGAAGCTAAGATGAAGAAGCTAAGCGAGCTCCTCGTAAGACAATTAGAGCCCCTGGCAGCGCAATTAAGTGCGGCGCAATTGCAAGCCCAGTGGGTGAGTGGCGTGGCAAGCGACACCCGCGAGTTGTTGCAGCCCGGGATGATCTGGGTGGTCATCCAAGGCAGTCATCATGATGCTTACGCGGACTTAGCGCGTGCTTACCAGCAAGCCCCTTGTTTGATAGTCGTGGAGGACCTTAAGCGCGCGCAGTCGGTTTTGCCGGCAGGTGCGGCGCTCTTGCAGGTGGCGGATGCCAGGCGTTGTTTGTCGCTGCTGGCTGCGGCTTTTTATGAGTTTCCTGCAGAAGAGATGCTGATCCTTGGCGTTACTGGTACCAGTGGCAAGACCTCGGTGAGTTACCTGGTGGCAGCCATTTTACAAGCCGCCGGACACACGGTGGGCTTGATTGGGACGGTGGAGATTCGCGTCGGGGAAAAAAAGCGGCCCTCACAAATGACCACCCCGTCTGGGCTGGAGCTTGCAGCTTTGTTTCGTGAGATGAGGCAAGCCGCCGGGTGCACGGCGGTGGTGATGGAAGTCTCCTCGCATGCGCTCGATCAAAGCAGAGTGGCGGGGGTGCCGTTTGATGGCATGATTTTTACCAATTTCTCGCACGAGCATCTGGATTATCATCAGACGATGGAGCGCTATTTTCAGGCCAAAGCGCTGCTTTTTACCGAACAAGCGTACTTTTCTCGTCTTGCAGGAAAAAAACCCGTGGCGCTGCTGCCTGTAAGTGCCGAGGGGAGAAAAATGCAGCAATGCATCAATGATTTTGCGCAATTTCCCAAGCAGCCTGAGTCTCAGGCGCACGACTGGCCAGAACAGCTGGGATCGCTAGGGAGCGCACGTGAGCGCTTGAGTGGCAGTAGCCAACCCCAAGCCAGCCCTGAGGTGATCTTTTATCAGCCGCCGTCTGCGCTTGCGCTCAGTGAAGCGGGCATCGTGGGTGACTTTGGCGGTGTTGCGGTGGTGTCAAAGCTGGTGGGAGAGTTTAATGCCTGGAATATTGCGGCCGCAAGCCACCTAGCCCAAGCGTTGGGGGTCAGTGACAGCGTCATTGCAGGGGCCTTGAGTGCTTTCGAGCGGATCCCTGGGCGTTTAGAGAAAGTCACACTTGAGCAAGAAGAGGGCGGGGCTGAGATTGACGTCTGGGTGGATTACGCCCACAAGCCCGAAGCCTTAAAGTCGGTGCTTACCGCTTTAGGGGCTTTTAAAAAGCAAGGGGCTAGGCTGATTACCGTGTTTGGCTGTGGTGGGGAGCGCGATCGGGCCAAGCGCCCGCTGATGGGTCAGATTGCCGCTCAGTATTCGGATTGGCTTGTGGTGACGTCTGATAATCCTCGCAGCGAGGACCCCCAGCAGATCATCACAGAAATTCTTCAAGGAGTGGCGCAAGCCGGTGCGGGGGAGACGCAAGTGCAAGTCGAAAGTGACCGCGAAAAAGCTATTTATCAAGCCTTAGCACTGGCGCGCCCCGGCGATCAGGTGCTGATTGCTGGCAAAGGACACGAGCGGCTGCAATGGGGCAGTGGGGGGGAGGCAAAGGCGTTTGATGACCGCGAGGTGGCAGCGCGCGCTTTGCTCTGGCGTCGCACCCAAATTTCCTAGCTGAGGAGTTGCGGTTTGCGACAATAGAGTTGACAGTTGATTCTTAAAATTATTAACATCTAATAATGTTTCTTGAGCTGCTTTACCCGTATCATCTGCAATATAATTTTTTAAACGTCTTTAAGTACATTACCTTTCGGACCTTTGGTGCCACCATTCAAAGTCTGATCTTGTGCATGGCGCTGGGTCCTAGTTTTATTAGACTTTTGCAGCGCTATCAAATGGGTCAGGCCATCCGCTCGGATGGTCCGCAAACCCACCTGCAAAAACAGGGAACCCCGACCATGGGTGGGGGGCTGATTCTTTTTTCAATTTTCCTCTCCACCGCGTTATGGGCGGATTGCAGTAATGTCTCGATTTGGATTGCTTTTTTTGTGACTTTTTCCTTTGGGGTCTTAGGCACCTTGGATGACTATCGCAAAGTGATCCGCAAGAACTCCAAGGGGCTGTCTTCTTTACAGAAATTGACTTGGCAAATTCTGATTGCTTTGATTGCTGGGGTTTGGCTGTACAGCCTGGGTGAGACCTCCACCGTGCTGCGCTTTCCCTTTTTTAAGGAGTGGGGAGTGGATTTAGGGCCTTTTTTTATCCTTTTTTCCATGCTGGTGATCGTCGGCAGTTCCAACGCGGTCAATTTGACGGATGGTTTGGATGGCTTAGCAGTGGGACCGGTGATTACCACGGCAGGCACCCTCTTGATTTTGACCTATTGTGCCGGTCACAGTAAAATTGCTGAGTACTTGCAGATCCCAGGCGTGCCGAGCGCCGGGGAATTGGCGGTTTTTTGTGGGGCGATGGCCGGTTCTTGCTTGGGTTTTTTATGGTTTAACACCTATCCAGCCCAGGTCTTTATGGGTGATGTGGGGGCGTTAGCTTTGGGGGCGGCCTTGGGTTTAGTGGCGGTGATTTCTAAAAACGAATTGATTTTGGTGCTTTGTGGTGGGGTGTTTGTGGTGGAGGCCTTATCGGTGATGGCCCAAGTCATTTCTTTTAAGCTCACCGGTCGTAGGGTGCTCAGGATGGCGCCCATTCATCACCATTTTGAGCTTAAGGGCTGGGCGGAACCGAAGATTATTGTCCGTTTTTGGATTATCTCTATTTTACTGTCTCTTTTTACGCTCTCGACGCTCAAGTTAAGGTAAACCCCCCATGCCCCCGGGACAAGAGAGGATAGGGGAGGTGAGAGAGAGAAAAAAAAAGAAGGGGGTGAGGCCGCAGCGGCGAAGAGTCGAAAGCGCTCAAAAAAGTTGGCGGGCAGGCGATTGGGTCGGTGTGTCTGAGGTGTAGAGACAGAAGGAAAAAAGTGCATGACTGATTTTCAGGGAAAAAAAGTACTTATTGTCGGTTTAGGGCTTTCCGGGGTGGCCGTGGCGCGCTTTATGAGTCAGCAGCAGGCGATCATCACCGTAGTGGAGGCGAAAACCGCTCAGGCCTGCGCGCAGTTTGTGCAGCAATGCGAGGGTTTAGCGGTGCAGTTTGAATTTGGTCCTCATCAGCGGGAGTTTTTCCTAGCAGCCGACGTCATTGTGGTCAGTCCTGGAGTGCCTTGGGAAAACCCGCTGTTGCAAGAGGCGAAGTTGGCGCAAAAAATCCTCCTCAGTGAAGCAGAGTTGGCCATCAGCTTGATCCGGGAACCGATCGTGGCAGTCACAGGCACGAACGGCAAAACTACCACCACCACTTTGATTGGGGAAATGGCTAAGGCGGCTGGAAAAAAGGTCTTTGTAGGCGGTAATATCGGCACCCCGCTGCTGGATTACGTGCTCTCGGCCAGTAAAGTTGATTGGGTAGTCGCTGAGCTGTCTAGTTTTCAATTAGAGGTTTTACCGAGCTTGAAGCCGCGCGTGGCGGTCTTGACCAACCTTGAGCCTGATCATTTGGATCGCTATGGCAGTTTTGCGGCTTATCAGGCGGCCAAGAAAAATCTTTTAATCGCTTGCTTGTCTGATCAGGCAACCGTGATTTTGAATGAGGAAGATCCTATTTTAAGGGCTTGGGGCGAGGCGCACGAGGGGAAAGTCGTGTGGTGGAGCAAGCGGGATAAAGGGTCAGCGGCTACCGCTGAGACGAGACCTTATCAAGGGGCTTACCTTGCGCCTAGCAAAAAGCCTGGCAAGCCGGCGGCCAAAGAGATGGTCACTCATTTTGGCGACGAAACCGTGCACTTTGACCTCACGCCTTTTAAACTCTTGGGCTCCCATAACCGTGAGAATCTCATGGCAGCCGCGTGCGCAGCAACCGTCATGGGATTGCCTGCGGCCTGCATTCGCAAGGTGATTGCTGAGTTTAAAGGGGTGCCGCATCGCTTGGAATTTGTCCGCAAGAAGGACGGGGTGTTTTTCTTTAACGACTCCAAGGGCACCAACGTGATGAGTGTACAAAAAAGCTTAGCGGCGTTTGCTAGCAGCCCGGTGATTTTAATTGCAGGCGGGAAGGATAAGGATAGCGATTTTACGCCGCTCGTAGAGCTGGTGAAGCAAAAGTGCAAGATTTTAGTTTTGTACGGCGAGGCGAAAGAGAAAATCAACCGCACCCTGGGTGATCTGACGGAGACCTATTTGGTGGGGTCGTTTGAAGAGGCCGTGTTGTTGAGTTATCAAAAATCACGCAGCGGCGATATCGTGCTGCTCAGTCCGGCTTGTGCGAGCTTCGATTTGTTTAGGAACTTTGAAGAACGGGGTCATTACTTTAGAAAATTAGTGGAACAGCTCTAGTCGGCCTGCAGCAAGCCTGAGACGGCCAGTAGTAGCGGGCGGGAAGACGCAGCGAAGACTGCGTAGCGGAAGAGATCGTAGGAGAGAGGGACGGTAGCCAAGAAACGGTAGCCAAGAAACAGGAGACTAGCACGTGCCAAACGATCTAACACAAACTCTGACGGGCTCATTGCAGTCCCCTCCTCTGTCTTCTTCCGCTTGTGCCGCTCCTTCTTTCACGGCTCCTCTTGAGCCCTCTCTTGCTTGGGTCGATCACAGTGGCGCCAGGAATTCATCAAGTCAGCGCGTTCCTCCCGAGCACGGTCGTCACCCCCAGCCGCAGCCCCAGCGCTCTCAGGCGCCGCGGGTTGATCTCGGCTTGCTGATGGTGACCTTGAGTCTGTTGACCTTTGGGTTGATCATGGTCTACAGCTCTTCGTTCATCTATGCACAAACTAAAATTGGGCAAGGCTACTATTTTATTCGCAAACAGCTGATTTTTAGTGCGGTAGGCTGCTGTGCAGCGGCGGTGGCTTGGCGACTAATCCCGCTTGCTTGGTTACAAAAGCAGGCGCACTGGGCTGTCAAAGTGGCAACGGGCCTGCTCTTTTTGGTGGCTTTACCGGACGTCGGGGTGAAGGTGGGGGGAGCGCGTCGCTGGTTACAGTGGGGAGGCATGACGCTACAACCGGGAGAATTTGCTAAGGCTGCGGTAATTGTTTTCTTGGCAGCGCGCTTGTCGCAGCCCAGCACGCTTGCTTCGTCTCAAGCTTTCACTCGGTTCATGAGCCTGATGCGTCCTCAGGCTGGGGGCGGAGGTGGAGGTGCTGCTGTCGCTGCTAGTCGAGCTCGTGCTCAGTGGTGTTGGGATGGCTTGTGGCTGGCAGCGATTTTGGGTTTGCTCTTGAAGCAGCCTGATTTTGGCACTACGGTGATGATTGCACTGGTGAGTTTCTTGATGCTGTGGCTTGCTGAGGTTCCGCTGGTTTGGTTAGGGGGAGGCTTGCTACTGAGCGGAGGGGCGGCTTTAGGGTTGGTGGCTGGAACGGCCTACCGGCGCGCTCGCTGGTTAACGTTTTTGCATCCTTGGGAGGACCCGACTGGCAAAGGGTTTCAAATGATTCAGTCGTGGATTGGGATTCATCGCGGGGGGTTGTGGGGCGTGGGCCTAGGCAACGGCAAAGAGAAGTTAGCGTATTTGCCAGAAGCGCATAATGATTTTATTTTCTCGGTGGTGGCCGAAGAATTAGGTTTTTTAGGGGTGCTGGGGGTGAGCTTGGGCTATTGGTATTTCATCTACCGCGGCTTAAAAGTCACCTGGAAGGCAGGCGAGAGGCAGCAGCGTTTTGCGATGTTGCTAGCGTTTGGCATCACCACTAGCCTGGGTTTTCAAGCGATCTTGAACATGTCGGTGGCCTTAGGGTTATTGCCCACCAAAGGGATTACGCTACCGTTTTTGAGTTACGGTGGATCGGCATTGATCCTCGATTTGTTCATGATCGGCTTGCTGTTACAAGTCTCCCAAGCCGCAGGAGTAGTAGCCGCTGTCCCCATCCGTGGGAGCGACAACGGAGCGTGCGGGCCCCGGGTATCGTCCTCGGCCTAGGTGATGATGGGAGCCCCCACAATAAGCTTGAGGGCAAAAGTACAACGTCCGCTCATCCCAGCAACCCACAACGAGAAAGAAGCACATAGCGCCATGAGTGACCTGAAAAAAGATTCCCCGCCCTCCCCCGCTTTTTTGCAACCAGAGCAGGCTCTTCGTGGGCGTTTATGTATTGCAGGCGGCGGCACGGGCGGGCACGTGCTTGCAGGCATTGCGGTGGCGCAGGCCTGGGTGGCGCAAATGGAGTCACAAGCGCAGGGCTACGGAGGAGGACAGGCGAACGAGTCTTCTCGCGGGTCTGGGGTATTTTTTGTCGGTGCGGTAGGCGGCATGGAAAGTCGCCTGGTGCCCAAAGCAGGTTTCCCCCTCCATCTCTTGAAAATGGGCCCGCTGAACCGCGTGAGTCGGCTGCGGCAGTTGCGCTCGCTGGTCTTGCTGCCACTTGCGCTCGTAAAATCGGTGCTTTTGTTGCTTCGCCTCAAGCCTACGGTGATTTTAGGGGTGGGGGGGTATGCCTCAGGTGCCGTTTTGCTTGCGGCGTGGGGTTTGAAGCGTTGCGGCTTGTTATCCGTCAAGATTGCTTGCTTAGAACAAAATGCTATTCCGGGCTGGACCAACCGGGTATTAAGTCGCAAAATCGATGAGGTGTTTTCGGCGTTCCCGGGGTTAGAAGGCTATTTTCCCGGCAAAAAGCTGCATGTGGTGGGCAATCCCATTCGCAAGACCTTGCAACCCCTGTCGCCGCCTGCGCCGCCACCTGCCCCCCAGGTGATTTTAGTACTCGGAGGCAGTCAAGGCTCAGTTGAGCTCAATAGCTTGATTTTACAGGTGTTACCCGAGATGCTGGCTTGGCAAGGCCGGATCACCTGGATCCATCAAACGGGAGTGGCTGATTACGAGCGGGTGGTGCAAGGGTATGCGGCTGCAGGCTGGCTGGATAAGCGGATTGAGAAGTTTATCGATGACATGCCGCAGGCTTATCAAGCGGCCAGTCTGGTGATTTGTCGGGCGGGATCGTCCACCTTGTTTGAGTTAGCGGCGGTCGGACGGGCGGCGCTTTTAGTGCCGCTGCTGACGGCAGCCGATGGCCATCAGGAGAAAAACGCCGAAGTTTTGCAAGCCCTGGGCGCCGCTGATCTTTGGAGTGCCGACGATCGCAAACCAGGAGGGGGCAGCGGGCGTGAGACGCTGGCTGCCAGGATCTTGGGTTACTTCAAGCAGCCAGAAAGGCTAGCGGCGTTGGCAGCGAAGATGCGTCAGTTTAATCGGCAGCAGTCGTTTCCTGACCACCCGCCAGAGGAGGAGGATAAGGTCGGCGGCGAAGCGTCCGGGGACCGGAAAGACGCGGCGCAACAAGTGGCACGCCTGCTTGGGCGCTGATTTACCGTCGTCGAGCGGGTGGGGAGGGGGGTAGCCCAAGAAAAGGAGCCCAAGAGAAGGCGTTAGGGAGCACAAGCCCGAGGAGAACAGGTAAAACCCTCTGCTGCTGGGGGCGGGTAGGGTTCTTTGTGCGAAAATCAGGGCATTTTTGCCCTTGTTTTTGCTGCTAAAACCAGGCAGGCTTTTTCAAGTCCCCTCCCCTGGCCAAGCGCGTGCAACCGAAGCGCCGCGAGGTTTGCATTTTTGCAGCGGTCGGGCGGGCAAGCGGTAGGGCGGGGCGCCCGTTGAGTAGAAAAAAGCAAGTCAGAGAGCGAGTAAAACGATGAAACGACAGGAGCGGCTTTTACATTTCGTGGGGATCGGCGGCATCGGCATGAGCGGGATTGCCGAGATGTTCTTGAATCAAGGCTATCAGATCAGCGGTTCTGACCGCGCGGAGAACGAGACCACCTTGCGCTTAAAGCGCCTCGGCGCGGTGATTCATCTTGGTCATCATCCGCAAAACCTTAGCTTTCAACTAGCGGGCGTGAGCGGCGTTGGTGACGGTGAGGGTGTTGGCCTGCCGCAAGTGGTGGTGGTGTCGTCGGCCATTGGCGGTGATAACCCCGAAGTGCTCGAGGCGAAGCGATTACGGATCCCGGTAATCCCACGGGCTGAGATGCTGGGCGAGCTGATGCGTGGTAAAATCGGTATTGCGGTGGCAGGCTCGCATGGAAAAACCACCACCACCTCGATGATTGCAGCCATTTTGCTCGAAGCGCACTTGGATCCAACCCTGGTGATTGGCGGCAAGGTCGATGCTTTGGGAGGTAACGCCAAGCTCGGGAAAGGGCTTTACGTCGTTGCTGAAGCCGATGAGAGTGATGGCTCGTTCTTGCACTTGCCGGCCACTTACGGGGTGGTGACCAACGTCGATAACGACCACTTGGATCATTTCTTAAGCCTTGCTGCCATTGAGCAGGCGTTTATTGAATTTGTTGGTAAGCTGCCTTTTTACGGCTTAGCCGCGGTGTGCGGTGATGATCCTGGAGTGAAGCGCTGTTTGAGTCGCTTCACCAAGCCTTTTCACACCTATGGATTTAGTGAAGAGTGCGATACGTCAGCGCGCGACTTAAATCTGGCGCCTTTAAGCTCGCGCTTTACGGTGGTGCACGGTGGCAAGCGCTTAGGAGTAGTGGAATTGCAAGTTCTAGGTAAGCACAACGTTTTAAATGCGCTTGCAGCCCTGGTGATTGGCCAGCAGTTGAACCTTCCGTGGGAGGTTTTGGTGCGGGGATTAGCTAATTTCTCAGGCGTCAAACGCCGTTTTGAGATCTGCTGGCAAGACACCCAGACCCAGCGCGTGCTGGTGGATGATTACGCCCATCACCCCACCGAGATTGTGGCCACCCTGGCTGCAGCCAGACAGTTTTGGTCGGGACGGATTATTGCGGTCTTTCAGCCACATCGCTACACTAGAACACTGTTTTGTCATGATGGCTTTTTGTCGGCTTTTAGCAACTGTGATGTGCTGTTGATGACCGATGTTTATGCTGCAGGTGAAGAGCCGATCCCAGGAGTGAGTGGCGAGCAGTTGGCGCTTGATATTGCTAAAGTAGCGCATCAAGGGAAAAGGGTTCTTTATTCGGGCGATCTTGCGGCCACCCACCAGCTGATTGCTCAGCAGTGGCAGTCAGGCGACCTGGTGTTGTGCTTAGGCGCAGGATCCATTACCCGGCTTGCAGAGCAGCTTGCGCAGGGGTTAAGGCAACAACAACAGTCTCAGGCTCAGCAAAAACCAAACGACGGCGGCAAGCAGTCCCTCAGCTTGCCTTGCGCGCTTGCAGCCGCAGAGCCAGGTGCAAGCCGATCTAGTTTGAGGAAGGCCAGTGGGCTGCTGGCGGGATCTTAGTCGCAAAAACGGCACTGCCTCCAATCTCGAGGCTGAGAGAGCAAAACCAGCGAGTATGAAAGTATGAGCGCGAGTCTATCTAAGTATTAAGGAGCCCAAGAGTAGGATGGAACCCACCCTTTCACCGCCAGCCTGGCTTGAAGCCTTTGAGCAAGGGTCGCTCCAGGAGCTGCGAGCATCGCCTTTAGTATCCTCAGCTTCCAGGCGATCGGCATCCCTATCGTGCTCCGTAAGCGCGCGTGGCTTTGAAGGGGAGATCCGGTTTCACGAGCCGCTTAAGAATTACACTTATTTTCGTATCGGTGGACCGGCTGCGGTGCTTGCTAGCCCGCGCTCTCTTGCTGATCTTGAGTGGCTGGCAAGCCGCATTCAGCAAACCGGCTGTCCTTTTTTCATTCTCGGCAAGGGCTCCAATCTCTTAGTTTGTGATCAAGGCTACCAGGGACTGGTGATTCGGACCCAAAACTTGAATAAAACCGTGCAACGCCAGGGCGCAGAGTTGGTTACCGGCGCAAGCGTGCTCGTGGGAGGGCTGGTGCGGCAAGCAGCCCTGCAGGGCTGGGGTGGGCTGGAGTTTTTAACTGGGATTCCGGGCTCGATGGGAGGGGTGGTGGCGATGAACGCAGGCACCCATCAAGGTGCGGCGGCAAGCCGCCTCAAGGGTTTTCAGGTCTTCTCACTTCTGGGTTCATCGACTGCAGAAGATCCTGCTCGAGATATTGCAGAAAGTAAGGACGAGCCTCAAGCATTACGTTTGGTTCAAGCCTTGCCGGAACACTTTCAGTACCGGAAAAACCACTTTTTACAGCCAGGCTCGCTGATTTATTCCGCAACCTGGGCCATTGAGGAGCAATCGCCAGCCTGGTTGCAAGAGCAGGTGGCACAAATGAATTTGCGCAGAAAAGCCACCCAGCCGGTGGATCAATTGTCTTGCGGGAGTGTTTTTAAGAACCCGACTACGCTTACTGCTTCTTCTACGCCCGCTTCTCACGCTAGTCCTCTTCCGGTTTTACAAAAAGCCTGGGAAGTGATTGATGCTCTGGGCTTACGGGGCCTGCGTCAGGGAGCGGCACAGTTTTCAGAAAAGCATAGTAATTTTATCATTAATCACAAGGGTGAGGCCAAGGCGTCTGACGTCAAAGTTTTGATCGAGCACGCCCAGCGTCAAGCAAGGGAGCGCATGGGGATTGTGCTTGAAACCGAAGTGGTTTACCTAGGTCTAGCTGAAGTGCAAGCTCTCTGAAAAGAGCAAACGCTAGGCAGCGAGCAAGAGGGCAAACGAGCAAGTAGCCTCTCAAGCACCGGCTTTTCAGGCTGGCCCTTCAAGCCTGCGGGGAAGGTGGCGTGTAGGAGGTTTTTAAGGCCTTTTTCTCGGCATGCCGCTCACAGGCAAGGGTAATCAGTTGATCGAGTAACGCTCCGTACGGCAGGCCTGAAGCTTCCCAGAGTTTTGGATACATGCTAATGGACGTAAAGCCCGGCAGGGTGTTGACCTCATTGAGGTAAATCTTGCCGTTGTTGCGATCCAAGAAAAAATCTACCCTGGCAAGCCCACGGCATTCCAGCGCTTGAAAAGCCTTGAGCGCGAAAGCACGGATCTGCTCGTGCTGTGCGTCCGTCAAGCCTTGCGCGGGGATCTGCAACAAGGCGCCGTCTTGATCTAGGTACTTGGCTTCGTAACTGTAAAATTCGTGCTGCGGGATAATCTCGCCCACCACGCTGGCCTGCGGGTGGTGGTTGCCTAAAATCGCACACTCCAATTCCCGGGCGGCAATCGACTCTTCAATCAGGATTTTAGTGTCGTATTGAAACGCCTCCGCAAGCATGGCTTGAGCCTCGTTGGCACTTTTCACCTTTGCGACACCGACTGAAGAGCCCATGTTGGCGGGCTTCACGAAATAGGGGAAACTAAAGTGCTTGTGAATGCGCTTAAGACAACTGGCAGCATCGGCTTGGAAGTCAACCTTTTGCAGCACCTGAAAGGGAACCACCGGGATCTGTGCGGCTGCAAAAAGCCTTTTGGCAAGCTCCTTATCCATTCCGAGTGCCGAGCCCAGCACTCCTGAACCGACATAAGGCACTTGCGCCAGTTCCAGCAGTCCTTGCATCGTGCCGTCTTCGCCGTTGGGGCCATGCAAGATGGAAAAAAGCACATCAAATTGCAGGGGCGGGAGGCTTGAGGCTTGAAGCCTGATCAGCTGGACGGGGACTTCCCAGGGAAGCAAGCTTACTTGAGAGGTCAAGGACGCTAGCCACTGCGGTGTGAGTTCCTGCTCCCGGGGAAGCTCAGACTCTGAGACAAACCAGCGACCTTTCTTATCAATGGCCACCGGCAGGAGCTCGTATTTTTCAGGATCCAAGGCGAGCCGAATCGAGTTGGCTGAGAGTAGACTAATCTCATGCTCGCCTGAGTTACCCCCAAAAAGCAGCGCAACTTTAAGCTTTTGACTCATGACGGGTGGGCGATGACGGCCACCGGTGCCTGCGGTTCGCGAGTGGTCCTGTTTGCGACGTGATCGGGCGCAGCAGTCGAGGTGTCACTGCCAGCCTCAGGTGGGGCGTCGACTTGCGGTGCAGCCTCGAGGGGCGAGCCACGGGTCAAAGCTTCGTAATTGGTTTCTTGCGGACCCCCTGGGATCAAAGTAGAGGAGATCGCCCAGACGTCAAGCGTTGGGTGTTGACGAAAGGTTAAAGTACTTAACACGTCCTCGGGTTCCAGGAACAATTCCTTGCCGATGATCTCAACCAGCTTCGGGCTTAAAGAGTAGGCCCCGTCGCTTGCCACTTGTAAATAAAGTTCCGGATCGTCCATGAGTTTAGGATAATAATGCCCGGGCAGTGGTGCCGTTTCCGTGTAATCTTCAAGGCTTACGGCTGGAATGTCAGAGCCGGGCTGCTGCTGTTCTTCCACGCTCGTTATGAACTCCGCGTCGTCTTCGTCCTCATCAAGATCGACGTTTGCACTTTCAGTCGCACTTTTGGAGGCAAGTGCCCGATTCGCCTGCTTCTTAGACTCAACGGGGAAACCTTCGTCGTCACTGCTCCCGGCGCTGCTCCCCCCTTCGGAGGTTCCCTCAGGGATCACTGGGCTGCCGTTGCTTCCGCCTTCACCAGCAGGACCCAGAGTTCTGACTTTCTCTTGTTTTTGCGCAGTTCCGGTCGTTTTGGTGGGGTCCGGGCAGCCGGTATTGAGCAGCCCAAAGAGCACCGGGATCAGCTGGAAAGTGAGCTTTTTTAAAGCTCCTGGCGTCTTGCCAGGGCTTGGGGTCTGGGAGGGTGAAGGAACAAAAAACGTCATCATGGGTGATACTCCTTTGGAATGCTGCAGGGGTTTACTTTTCAGACCCTATTTTCAGATCTACTTCTGGTCGGGTGAGTTTGGCAAGCTTTTTTCTGGTTCCGACTCTCCCTCTCAATACGACTGAGAGACCCCGCCCCCCTTTTTTTGATCAAAGCGAGGGTCGAGTCACCAACGCTTGGGCGGCGCTCCCTCGCTTTGATTGCTTCTTGATCTTTTCCCCCGTCTTACCCCGCATTTTCCCCTCTAATGACCCCCATGCATTCGTCCCACCCTCCGCGCCCCTGTGGACGCCTCCCTCAGCCGTGGGGGCAGTGAGCGGCGCTCAGACTCGCTCTTTACTCGGTATAAGGAATCACCCGAATCTGCTCCACCGGGACTGCTAAAGCCTGACTCACACTTTGTAAGAGGGGCTTGGCTGTCCCCAAAATCACCACGGTTAAGGCCTCAGGTTTGAGAAAGTCTTTGAGCGCCTGGTTGACCTGCTCCAAGGTGAGACGGCTTAACTGCTCGGCCGTTTGACTGACCATCCCAGGTTTCAGGTTCAAGGTTTTTTCCAAAAAGAGATTGGCGATGCGTTTTTTCGGGGTGTTAGTTAAAAAAGCGGACTTGTTGACCAGGCTTTTTTGAGCAAACAAGAACTGCGATTCTGAGATCCCGTGGGTCTTGAGCTCACCGATTAGCTTTAGGGTCATGAGCAAGGCGGCCGTGGTGTTTTTCGCGGCTGGGAACAGATGCGCCTGCCAAGAGCGCGGCTGCTTAGCAAAGCTAAAATGACT
>JAYTHP010000025.1:0-6784 GCA_043732485.1 Oligoflexia bacterium | reverse complement strand
CTTTCACGCCGGATCACCGGAAAAAGCTGGGCCCGAGATTGTCAGCGAGTACTGGCGCACTTAAGCGCTCTTTCGTCCACGTCCTTTTGCCTAACGCGCTTGCGGGCGCGGGTCCACGTCAAAACAGGCCTGAATCGCAGGCGCTCCTTGCAGCAGGGCAAACTGCTCGGGCGTCACCCTTCCCGTCATGGCACGCTTGCCACAGGGGCTAAGCCTGAGCAAAAACTCCACCATCTGGAGATTGCCCGCCTCAATGGCGATATGAAGCGCATGGATCCCCAGATGATCGCTCAGCTGAATCTCGTGCGGCGCAAGGAGCCTTGCGCACTCCCAATGTCCTGCCGCCAGCGCTAAGAGCAACGCTGTTTTGCCACCGCTAGCCTGCTTTGTGACGAGCTGGCTTGCAAAATGATCCAGCAAAAACCGCACCGTCATGACATCCCCAGCTTGGACCGCAGCATGCAAAGCGGTGCACCCCATGCGAGACCGTAGCAAGATCAAAGGCCCTGCCAGCAGTTCTGTCGCCCAGGGCTGGTAACTGCTAATTGCCCGGTGTAACGCCGTATGACCCTCCTCGTCTTGGGCGAGCACCAATTGAGGAAAATGCATCAGCAGCACGACTAAAAAATGATAGCGCTGATGCTCAACAGCCCGGTGCAAGAGGGTCTCGTAATGCTCGCCGCGCAGTTGCGCAATCTGCGGATACTCAGACAACAAACCCTGACAGACTTCTGCCGCGTCAGTCAGCTGCAAAAAAACCGCAAGAACCCCACCCAGGTCAGACTGCTGCAAGTAAAACGCCATCTGCTGCTTGAGCCCAGCAGAAAGGCTTGCTCGGTGGCTTTGCCACGCCACTGGCAGCCCCAATAAAGCTGGCTCCTCGCAGATTTTACGCTTCTTGTGGGAACGAGGTCGCGTTCGGTTTCTCGCACGCGCAACTCGCTCCGCTCCCGCACCCGGATCGCTGCTGGGCACAAGTCTTCGTGCCTGAGGTCTCAGCTCCGCTAGACCCTGAACAGCAGGATCAGCGCAATTCGTGGTCCCGGCGAGCCAAGCCTCAAGGTCCTCAAGATCTTCAGTGCGAGGATCTAGCAAGTCGTGTTGGACGACCGCATCAAAAGGGTGCCCGTCATAGAGGCTGGCCGGGAGACTAGCCGGGTGATCGCCCGGCAATGCTCCAAGGTCTCCCCAGGGAAGCGACCCCTCGCCTTCCCCCAAAGCGCCCCATTCTGCGTCGGCAAGGTCCGCTCGAGCCATCCCCCACTCACCTTCCGCATCGTCCCTGTCCCTGTCAACGTCCACATCAGCGTCCATCTCAGCGTCCATGACCGTCCGCTGGTGATGGCCGGGAGTCGCCCATCCTGGCTGCGGCCGCAAAGCCTGGTGCCCGCAAAAAAGCGCTATCAGCAGGATCATAGATGGTGGTCGGTGGGTAGAAGATGCAATCCTCATCGCAGTCTTCTTCGCAGTCTTCTTCGCAGTCCTCTTCGTGATTGCCAGGTGGCAGCTACTCAACCCTCTCATCAAAGTCTTCCTCCAAAATCGATGGTGCAAATCTCTAGCGTAAGCGCTTGCTCGGTCCCCAAGCAGGGCTCACAAGCCACTCAAGCAGTCCCATGCAATTTTCTGGCTAAGCGGGCCTCTCCTTCAAAAACCTTCTTGTTTCGCCCTTCTTGAGCCTTTTTTCTCATCTCAGCGTTCCTGCCGTCATTCTTCCGCTTCGCTGCCGCCGTCCGACTCACCTGCTTGTGAGTCGTCCTCGCTGCCCTTACCCCTGCCTTGCCGATCCACAACACAGTCGCCCGCTTGCTCCTGACCCAGTTGCGCCTTTCTAAAACAGGCCAAAATCTTATTTTTCTGAGACTTCAATGTAGTTTGAGGCAATAAATCTCCTGGCGTATAACTTCCCAAGTAGCGTTGGAAGGGATCGCAACCGAAGGTAAGCAGAAGAGTGACCAGGTGCTTTTTTTTTGCTACGTGGGGGCTTGCCAGGACATAATGCAAGGCATTCGCACCACAATAAGTCGTCGCGCTGACTTCGCTTGCAAAGCGCCCCAGCAACGACATCACCTCAAGATGCCCGCGTGCAGCAGCATAATGCAGCGCCGTGAGCCCCTCTTCGGACTGCTGACCGCACAGCTCCCTACTATAGCGCTTCACGAGTAACCCGACTATTTTTCGATTAGAAAAGGAGGCCGCAAGGTGCAAGGGCGTGAGGCCCTGACGCGAGCGGATTTTGAGCAGTTTTCGGCCAAATTGCTGTAAAGCAGGAGCGTTGTTACTCACCACCGCCCAATGCAACGCAGTGAAGCCGTATTGATCTTGATAGGGCGTCAGGGTCTGAAAGGTTTCATGAAAAAACCTACATAAATTCCCAGCGTTTCTTTTGACAGCGCGGTGCAGTAGGCTTTCTAGCCCTGGCCCCTGGGCGAGTAACACCTCGGGATGCTGCAAGAGAAAGGGCGACAAGAAGACTTCAAACTGCCTTGCTGAGAACGCTTGAGTCAGCGCAATGAGCGCGTCAAAGTCTCCGGCCGCAGCTCCTGCCATCGCTGCCGTGATCGCGCCCGCAAGCTGGTGATGGCGAGCGTCTTGTTCGTTGATTTGTCGGTCGTCTTGCTGTTCTTCTTGCTTTTCGTCTGGCCTTACGACCAGCTCCCCATTGTGATCGGAGCAGGCCACAGCAAGGACGTCGCTTGCCGCCCAAACTCGTAGCACCTCCCCTGGCACCCCCACCGGAGTCAACAAGCCTTTAGCGCCGCTCGTCTCCGCTGAGCCTTGCCGCGTCATCTCGCAACCTTGCCACTCAAGGGGCCTTTTTTGACGTTTTGCCGTGGGTGGAGGATCCAGCGAACCTGCAGTCGGATCCTCAGTCATTGCCTGGGCCAAAGGCAGCAAAAGCAGGAGGAGGGTGAACGGAGTGACGAGCCCACCCAAACCAAACGCGCAACGCTTGGAAAACAAAACAAGAAAAGTCATTTTTTACAATCCTTTACTCATGAAGTCAGGACCCCCAAGCCACCCCCCACCCAAGAGCCAGCGTTACAGCTCAGAGCGCATTAGCTTCTGATGCAAACCCTGAGACAATCCTGACACAATCCTGACACCAGAAGACGCGACGCCAGGCGGAAGGAGCCAAGAGAATCACTCTTGCTTCGTGCTGAGCTTCGTTTTTTTAGCTTATGCGTCATGGGGCCCAAGGGGTGAGATAATTCTAAGGCTACTACCTTTAAAAGGTCAGCATTGTCAATCGTCATTTTGAGTCATTTTTTTGCTGGCCTACCTCACAGCAAAACGTTCCCCATTCACGGCAAAATGACTCCGAGTCCAAGCACCTCAGCCCTCCCAAAGTGAAGGGCTCAAACACCTTAGGTAAGACGCTTCCCTCACCCCCCCCCCCTCGCCTACGCCCACGCCCGGGCGGAAAGTTCTGCTGGAGAAATCAGGCGGCTTTCGATAGGCTAGGGCAATAAGCGGCGCTCTTTTTTTTCTTTTCGCGCAAACTCCGGCGACCGCCCGCAATAACCAGGCAGGCCAGGCGCGAAAGAAAGCTCAGAAACACACACGCTGAAGCAGTCTTCTCGCTGCTTGCTCTCAGGCCGCTTGCTTTGCTCTCGGAAAGGAACCCCCCCTCTGCGCATGTTCAAAAACCAGTTTTTCAGGCAGTACTTTTTGGGTCAACGCCCACCCCAGGCTTGCAATCTGAGGCTAAACCACCTACCGAGTGCCCTCAAAAGAGCATGGGTCGTTACTAGCGTGCTCGGGAGTCTGGCCTGCGGTTTAGGCGCTTGCGGCAGCTCCGAGACCCACCCACTCAGGGAAGGGGCGGAGCAAGAAGTCAAGGAGCAGGTCAGCTATGACGCAAGCGCCAAGACCTCGGCCTCCGCTTGCTCAGTGTCGTCTTCTACTGCAGACGCTGAGGCCGCGTCCGCGCAGATCCTGATCATCGATGGCGGTATGCGTCATTTATGTGGCTGCTGGGGGGTAGGCGAAAGCCCAGGAACCTACGTTTTCCCTCCGCAGCCGCTGACTTGCGAGTTAGCCTCGCCCGAATCACTGGTTTTTTTCCAAGTCGCAGGTACGCTTATCAGGCATCAAATCTTGCTCAGCGACCCGGCGGTGGGGTCCACTTCCTCCACCTCAGACCCCTGGACCCAAGCCACCCGCGTGACGGATCCTGAGCTTGGCATGGCGCAAGGTGCCCTGGTTTTAAGCTTTCCACAAGGACCGGGGGTGTACTCTTTTAAGGATGCCTTTAGCGCTAGCCACGGCAGCTTCAAGCTTCCGGCGCCGTAACTCTAAGCCCTCTCTCTCTTTTTTTTTGCGCCTTCAAGGCCAATCGCCCTCAAGCACTCCTTCCTGGCTCCGCTTTGACCGCGCGCGGGATAGGTGAGTGAGTAAGTGAGTAAGTGAGTGAGTGAGTGAGTGAGTGAGTGAGTTGCTATTTTTGACCCAACTACCCAACCGAATCGACCGCCTTCCCCAAAGGACCGCTTGCTCGGCTGAGCCTGAACGAAACTCATGGCCTTTGCGGCGGCGCGTTTTTTTTCCGACTCTTTTTCGTTTTTAGGCAAAATTTTCTCAGTTAATTTTCCCCAGGCCGCTCCGATAGACAAAGACAAGGAGCGTGACACATGAAATCGCAATTGAAAGCAAATCGTAAATCTCAGCAGCAGCAACCACAACGACCTCGGTCATCGGCCCTCAACTCGGATCAGCCCTCCGCCAAGACGGTGAAAGTGCTTTATCAGCGGTTGGGCAGTCGTTGGTTTGCCTTTTCCCTGATCAATAATGAAGTCTTTATGGGCTCATTGAACCCCAGTGAACTGGAGAGCCAACAACAATTACCCGACCTTTCTAATCAGGAAACCGCGAGCTTTAACCCCTTACCTGCGTCGAAGAAAAAAATTGGCGCTCAGCTATGAGTCACGACCTGAAAAAAGAAGTGGTCTTGCTGCTCGAAAAGCTAGTCGATTTGATCTCGCACAACCCGGCCAAGGCAGCCCGCATCCTGATGCTTGACCTGCAGCAAGGAGCCAAGCCGCAAAAAGAGGCTGAGAAAAAAAAGCTTGCCTGATTTTTTTAGTTGGAATTTTATTGAAAAAAGTGGGCTAATAGGAATAAGGCTTGAAAAGCATCGCAAACCTTGGGCCTTGATTTAAGCGAGCCTGGGGGATCGCAATCCCCCATCCCCCCGAAATCTCACAGTACCTGGAAGTATTGAGGATCGGGTAAAAACTCGCAAAATCAAAAATTCAATCAGTAAGAGTCTCTCTTTGAGAACGAAAAAGAGGACGAAAAAAAGGAAGCTGCCGTTATGATCTCCTCCTACTCCAACTCCCCCTGCTCCTACTCTCTACCCAACCCTTTTCAACGATCCCCCCTTCGCAAGCAAGCCAGCGTGACGGGCTTTTTATTGTACGCAGCCGCGGTGAGCCTGAGCTTCGGCTCGTGGCACGCCACCCTTGCTCGGGCCGACTTTGAAGCCGCCGACCAAGACATCTACCGCGCTCCTGCCACGGAAGAATTAGCGCCACAAGAACCGCGTGAGGCCAACGAGCGAGAGAACTTCTTGGCTGACGAGCCCCCCGCGCAACCGCAGGCTCAGGAAGGCAACTTCTCAGACCTCGGTAACAGCGAGCTAGTTGAGCAGCAGCCCCTTCAGACGGTAGATTAAGGCGCACTGGCCTGGTAGGTAGCGGCTCGAGTGCCATCCGTATCGCGCACTCGGTTGTGCGGCTTAAGGCAGTTCCCAAACGCCCCTTCTCAGGGGCGTCAAGCTTTCGAATCACTTTACGCTTAGGCGCGCGTAAAGGTCGTTTCACCCTAGCGTTTTCAGCTTTCCTCGCCATTAGCAAACAACTGGGGCGGGAACACGCTCACCTCGCTTGGGTGGCTGTATAGAGGCCGGTCGGTGCCGCTGTTTTTTTGTGATCTGCGGCGGCGGCGGGCACGGTCCCGGGAAGGATCATCATCATCATCATCACCACCATCATCATCAGCCGCGTGGACCCTAACTACTAGCGAAAAAAAGACCCGTATTTGCCCAAGTCGCTCTTGGCGTTTTCACTGTAGATCTTTAAGAAAGCCACAAATTGCTGATACACCTCATACGACTGGGTTTCCTGGTCAACCGCACAGCCATAGCGATGGGACTTCTTCTGGTGATCAATCATGGGGGTGGTATTTTTGATCAAAATCGTAATCTCAAAGTAGGTTTCAATCCCAAGATAAAACCTTAAAAGATGCGGGCCAAGCGACTGCGGTTGCGCTTCCGGAGTCTGATCGGGAATGATAATCGAGCAGCCTTCGCGGCTGAGTTCTTGCAATTGCACCGGGTGGGCGCGACCCGATTCATGCAGCAGATAGACACTGAGCAGGTTTTTAAAGAGAATACGCTCGGTATTTTGTCGTTTCTCTGACAACCGTTGTTGACGAGCTGCGGTAAAATTAATGACTTTGGAAGGGGTATCGGACTGGTTCATGCTTGCTCACCTCTTATGCAGCTTTTCGGAGGATTGTGAATTTATCTCAAATAGAAAATGCCTGGATCCTCAAAGGCCCGACCCCACCCTCGGCATCACGCTCGCAGACGCCGCAGCCTTGCGTGAGCTGTCAATGATGCGAAAAAAGGTAGGTAGTAGTAGTAGGTAGGCAGGCGTTAGAGACTTTCTGCGGCAAGCCAGTGGGGATTTTGGGCGAGCGCCTTTTCTGCCCGGCTGAGGCGGCCTTGGATCTCCACCAACCGAGTTTGCACGCCGGGGAGAAACTGAAAAATTTGCGT
>JAYTHP010000024.1:0-6831 GCA_043732485.1 Oligoflexia bacterium | reverse complement strand
ACAGATTAAAGCAGGATCCAACTCAGGTTTTCTCTTTGACGTCATTGTCGCTGCAGGATTCGTGCCAATTTCAGGCGACTTTTAATGAGACAGCCGTGGGTGGAGGGGGTTTTGAGTGCGTTCATGCAACCGCGTCGCCCTTCTGGTTTTGGTCGATGGCGCGTGTGTGTCGGTGGAACAAAATAGGGGGTCGTTTCTGAGCGTTGCGGCAGGAGGTGAAGTATCAGCGTATGAAGTCGCGGGTTAACCATCCGGATTGCTCCCTCGCTTGAGAGTGCCTGCTTCAATGCGATTTTGCCGCTTCTTCCATTGGTCTTGCAAAGAGAGAAAGCTTGCGTTCAAGCTTCTGACCCGAAAGACTATTCTTTTTGAGAGGTTAGGCAGATTGAATAGAGTTTCTAGCCGTTTTTCTAAGGCCTTGTGCTTTTGGGTGGGGGGGAATTTTTCAAAGCCTAGGAAGTATTGGTTATAGAGGCCGTGCACTTGGTTAAGCAGTTGCTGGGCCGCTTCGAGGTCGTTTTCATCGAGCGAGTCGAAGGAGGATCCGACTTGCGCTGATTTCCCGGCACCCGCCGCTCCTTCTGATAAAATGTCGTTATTATTGCTGCTGTTGCGTTTTTTGCGCTCTTCCAGCTGTTCGGCTTCTTGGTCCAGTTCAGCTTGCCTGCGGCGTTTGCGAATATCGTCTTCGATGGCCACTTGTGGATTCCCTCCCCCTCCTTGAGAGTGTAGCAGAAAATCGCTTTAAGAAAAGATAGATTCGAGCTGAGAAATCTGGGCCAATGAGATAATCTTGAGAGATTTGATTTTCTTGATATTACGCCATTCCGCGCTTTCTTCCTGCTCGTGGGAGTTATTTTTTGGTAACACCACGGTTTTAAAGCCTAATCGGGCTGCTTCTTGAATGCGCAGTTCGAGTTGCGAGACGCGCCGCACTTCGCCGGTGAGACCTAATTCCCCGAGAAAAATCCAATCGAGCGCCATTTTATAATCACGCGCAGACGACCAAATAGCCACGGCGGCGGCCAGGTCACAAGCCGGGTCGGAGAGTTTCAAGCCGCCTGAGACGTTAAAAAAGAGATCGCGTTCAGAAAGGTGCACCTTGAGGTGTTTTTCTAAAATAGCGCCCAAGAGCGAGACGCGCGCGCTATCTAAACCGACAGACGTGCGTCGCGGCATGGCAAGCGCCGAGGGTGTGACTAAGCCTTGCACTTCGATCAAGAGCGGGCGGGTGCCCTCAAGGGTGGCGGTAATAGCAGTACCGGAGACGGGTGTGGAGCGTTGGCTTAAAAACAGGGATGAGGGGTTGGCCACTTCTTGCAGCCCTTCGCCTTGCATCTCAAAGACCCCTAATTCGCGTGAGCTACCGAAGCGGTTTTTAACGGCGCGCAAGAGACGATAGCTTTGCCCCTCCTCGCCTTCAAAATACAACACAGTATCGACCATGTGCTCGATGGTCTTGGGTCCGGCAATCGAGCCTTCCTTGGTGACATGCCCCACCAGCCAGACGGCAACGCAGGCGGTTTTTGCCAGGGTCATCAGCCTGGCTGCCACTTCCCGCACTTGGGTGACACTGCCGGGGGAAGAAGGGGAGGACTCCGTAGTGAAGGTCTGTAAGGAGTCAATCACCAGCACCTGGGGTCTCAATTCCTTGACCGCTTGAAAGACTTTTTCTAACACCACTTCAGACATCAAAAAAATGGTCTGCTGGGCTGAGACTGCTAGCCGCTTGGCTCGGCCGCGAATCTGGGTGACTGACTCCTCGCCGCTTGCATAAATGATCTTAATCCCGGGATGGGCCCGCGCTAGCCCCCCTGCCATTTGGAGCAGCAGCGTGCTTTTGCCGATCCCAGGATCCCCGCCTAGCAAGGTAAAGCTGTCGGCGACTAAACCGCCGCCTAAAACCCGGTCGAGCTCCCGGCTACTGGTACTGAGTCTCGCCTCAACCGCGTCGCCTGCTGCTGCTGCACTCCCTTGTGTCCCGCCGTTTAGATCCACCCACAAGGGGTGGGGGGGGTTGTTGTGAGTGCCTGAGCCTGCGGGGTTTTGTCCAAGGCTACGAAACTCCTCGCGGATAGCCGTCATGCTGCCTTCAGGCTCGGCGGGTTGGCTTGACTCTTCTACCAGAGAATTCCAAGCCTCACACGTCATGCACCGACCCAGCCACTTGTTGCTTGCGGCCCCACACTCCTTGCAAACAAATTGCGTACGCGCTTTGCGAGCTTTAGTGGCTACCACAAAGCACCTGTGCTACGGCCTTGCGCCAGAGCGCTTGCCGCTCTTTGCGCTGTGTTTCACTCCAGCGGACAGGAAAAACTCGGGGCGCTTGGGTATTCTCGGTGGTGGCGACGGTGGTGGGGAGTGAGTACGTGGGTATGGGGGGGATGTCAGCAAACTTGCGCCAAATGCCGGCCCCAACCCCTGCTGCCATAATCGCACCAGCGCAAGTCGCTTCTACCAGCTGCGGGCGAATCAACGGGATCCCCAGCACGTCGGCTTGAAACTGCATCAGCAACTCGTTGCGAGAAACCCCACCATCGATAAAGATTTCACGCACCTCTTGACCCCAGTCGGCTTGCATGGCGGTCAGCAGATCACAGTTCTGCAGCGCGATGCCCTCAAGCACCGCTCGGGCGAGATGACCGCGCTTGGTGCCGCGAGTGATGCCGGTAAACAGCGCCGTACAATGGGGATTCCAATACGGCGCCCCCAGCCCCGTCATCGCCGGCACAAAGCTCACCCCTTCGCTTGAGGCCACTTGCAAGGCCAACGTTTCCACTTCCTCCGCATGATCGATGATGGCTAAGCCGTCGCGCAACCACTGGATGGCGGCACCTGCGACAAAAGCGCTGCCTTCGAGCGCGTAATAGTAGGTGTCTGCTCCGTTACCACCTAAACTCCCTTCGGACCAAGCCACCGTGCTGAGCAGGCGATTTTGGCTCTTGAGTAACTCCGTCCCGGTATTGAGTAACATGAAGGAGCCGGTGCCGTAGGTGCACTTGAGATTGCCGGGACGCACGCAGCCCTGGCCGATCAGGGCGGCTTGTTGATCCCCCAAAAGCGCGGTGATCGCAATGCCATCGGCTAAGCCTGGCACCCCTTGGGTGTGGGCAAAAAATCCTAGGGAGGGTCTGATTTCCGGTAAAATCTCAAGCGGGATGCCTAAGGTCTCACACAACTCCTTGGAAAAGCGCTTTTGCGTGAGATCAAAACACAAGGTGCGGGAAGCGTTACTCGGCTCGGTGGCATAAACTTGACGGCCTGAGAGCATGAAGAGTAAGTAGCAATCGATCGTGCCCACTGCCAGTTGTCCGGCCCGCAGCGCCGCTTGCACCGCGGGGCAGTGTTTTAAGCCCCAGGCTAATTTGGTTCCTGAAAAGTAGGGATCGAGCACGAGCCCCGTTTTGGCTTGAAACCAGGGTTCCAGTCCCTGGGCGCGTAAGGCCTCACACTCAGGCGCCGTTCTGCGGTCTTGCCAGACAATCGCGGGTCGTAGCGGCTCACCCGTCTTGCGATTCCAAAAACAGAGTGTTTCCCGCTGGTTAGCAATGCCCAAAGCGGCAATGGCTTCCCCGGGCGGGCGCTCGTGGGTGACGGCGGCGATGACCTGCAAGACGCTTTGCCAAATCTCCCTTAAATCATGTTCCACCCAGCCTGGCTGGGGAAAGAGTTGCGGGAACTCACGGCTTGCGGTTGCAAGCGTGACGCGTTGTAAGTCGGTTAACAGCGCTGTGGTGCAGGTGGTGCCTTGGTCGATTGCCAAAAGGGTGTGAGCGTGGGTGCGGGGGGGGTGGTCAGCTGAAAAAGCAGGAGGAGGGGCGGGGGGCACGATGCAGGTTCTCCTTTTTTAGGGCGTGAACTCAGTTTTTGCTAAAAAACGGCCGATGAATCTATCGGGAGTGTCGTCTTGAGGCCTAAGCCGTCTCGGACGGAAAGACCCTCAGGAACGATCACCCTCCTTGGACTCTCAGTGGTGAGCACTGGAGGGCGATCCAAGATCGCTCAAAGTGTGAGCCTACCCCAGTTGACCGCAAAGTACACATGAAATGACACGACTGAAATCGACTTTATTATCGCTGAGCCTCTTGCTGCTTGCCGCAGCAGGCACCCAGCTGAGCTCCGTCCTGGATCAGCACTTCAGGCGGCAGTATCAGCTGGGGTTTCGCTTAAGTCTGGCCCGGCAGATTGCCACCCAGGTGGAAGTGCTTTTTCTCAGTGCGCGTCAAAAAAATGAACCCCATCCGCTGCAGTGGGCCACCCAAGTGCTCTCGATGCATGCCACCGCCTCGGATCTACCCCCAACTATCACCACCAGCAACAACCCTGCCGGTTCAAGTCAGCTTGCCGCAGGCGACGCTGCCTCAGCGACGAGGGGTGACCAGGTGAAGCAGGCGGGGTTGGGGTGGTGGTTGGGGTGGCTAGAGTGGGGCGACTTGCCGCAGGCTCCCCCTCCTCCTACTTTTCTCCCGCAGCCGCCGCTGTTTCAGTTGAGTTTTTTTGAAGGCGAGTCGGCCCGTGATTTTGCAGGCGAACACTTTGAGCTCAGGCGCGCCCCCCCGCCTGATGTTGAGGTCTTGCATTATGAAAAAATCATTGATCGACAATCAGGGAGCGGTATTTTGATGGAGCTTCCCCTCGGTTACTTAGGTTTTTTGGGGTCCCACTCCACCTTGCATCACGATGGTGCGCGGTTAGCGTGCTTTTTGCTGCTTGCTGCCAGTCTACAACTACTGCGCCGTGGTCGGTCGCGACCTTTAGCTGAGACCGCGCATCCCAAAAGCGAACAAGAGCTAGAACAGCCACAGCAGTCGTCTGAGCGTGAGCCGACCTTGTTAGTCAGTGACATTCAAGCCGCTCGCCAGTTGTTGATTCAAATCGGATTGAACTTTCAGGCCATGATTAAACCCGCCCGTGACTTGGCTACGGCAAGCGCCCAATCAAAAATAAATCTCGAGCAGATCGTGGTGAGTCTTGCTGGCAGCTTAGGGCAGGAGCAGGGGGGGGTGCTTGAGCGTTTTAAGCCAGCTGCGGAGCCTGCTCCTCTGGCGGATGAAGATCCTGCGCAGGCCACAAGCCTTTTGACCCCTCCTTTGCGTACGCCTTTACCCACGCCTGAAGAACTGCTGGCGCAAGTGCATGACTGTTTTCAGGACATTGCAGGCTTCACCACGCAGCTCAACCAAGCGATTCATCACACCACCCATAGTTTTGTGCAAGAAGCTAGGTTGCTTGAGCAATTAGAGGCCGATTTTCGGAAAGCAAGCGAGTCTTCCTCGCGAGAGGCTTAGTGCATGACGCTTGGTCTTTTTTTGAGGGACGCCCCCCCTTTGCGGGCCCGCATTCAAGATACTTTCCTTCAAGACTTGCTTCCCGTTATTAGTTAAACTAAAATAAAAGTAATGGATAAAAAGTGGCTCATTTACTTAGGCGACCGACACGAAGGTCCCTTTTCCGGTCAAGAGATCGTGGAAAAGGTGAAACGCGGCGAATTCCCACCTGAAGCCTATGTTTGGGCTGAGGGCATGGAAGATTGGTTACCGCTCGAGACGGTGCCGGAGTTTCAAGCCTTAGGGCTCGCACCCCGCGCTGCCACTTCTGCTGCTGCGGCTGGCGCACCCTCTTCCGGTGCAGCGGCTAAACCAGTTGCCTCAGAGCCTCAGACCCAGGGGTCTTTGTCGCTGGCACAGCCCAAGACCCCCTCATCGCTCACCCAGGGTACCTCTTCTCTGTCGACTTCTCTGGCAACTGGTTCCTCGATTTCCTTAGCAGGCGCCGCAAGCTCCACAGCCCCAGGGCTCTTGTCTGGCACAAACAGTATTCAACTCGACCCCACCCAGTCCGGTCGGAGTGTGTCACAAGTCAGTCGCGTGAGTCTGGATACTGGCCGGAGGGGTGCAGACGGGAAGGAGCCAGCGGTCATGGCGGAGAAAGCGCAGGACGTCACTGCTACTGCGTCAAAAACTTTACGGCCCTCCTCGGCTTCGTTACCTGGCAAGGGGTCTGCTTTTGTTGCTGCCAGCGGTGGTGGTCGATCGCAAGTCTCGCTGCTGCAACTGCTGGGTGGGTTATCCTCGCGCTTGAAGTTGGGTTTGGCCTTAATGGTCTGTGGCGCCGTGGGGGCTTTGATCTTAGGGAAAAAAGGAGCCGCAGGCGGTGAGTCGGCTGCGGCCGGTGGGGTGGGTGGCAGTGGGGGCTTGACGCAGTGGGTACAAGGGCTGCCAGGACTCCGCCTCTGGCTGAACCGGCTTCCCGCCATTGAAGATGTCAGTGCCGAGGAGCTCGAGCAACTGAAGCGAGCTGCAAACGCGCCTGAAGACGGACTGCCTTTTGCCTTGGCAAAATCGTTGTTAGGTCCTTTAACACCGTCTTTTTACATCACGAGCTCACTGCGCCAGCCGCTGGAACTAGAATTATGGGTGGTGGGGATTCCGGAAACTCTTTTGGCACAAGGGGCGACCGCAAGTGTGGTGGTTCCGGTGAAACTGAGCTCGCACCTCTTTAAAACCGATCCTTTGCGCTCGAAAAAGCAAGATTTCCTCTCTAAAGGAGAATACAACCTCTTTTTAGTGCCAACCCCGGCGTCGCTTGCGGTCCTTGCGGCCTTGAGCCAAGGGGCGGCAACGGCTTCTACCTCTCCTTCCTCTTCTCTTTCTCCCGCTCCCTTCGGCATGAAAACCGAGCACCTAGTCTTACCCCCTGAACTTGCTGGGCGCCCGGTGCTGGCGGTGAAAACTTATTTCCTGGGGGGCGCAAAAAACGCTGATTATAAGGCGCGCCTGAGCGAGCAGCACGCCCATCGCAAAAAACAGCTCGAAAACGAGTTGCTTGAGC
>JAYTHP010000023.1:0-6870 GCA_043732485.1 Oligoflexia bacterium | reverse complement strand
ATGCCTTAAAGGCGTTCAATAACGCGACCCTGGTTCACCCAGGTGCAAGCGGAGGCGACGAAGACGAGCACGCTGAAAGCTCAGCCACACCCTCCTCTCCTGCGGCTGTGTCTGCGGATGCCGTCACCCGCCATGAGCTTGAGCAAAAAATTCTTCAGCTCGAAGGGCAATTGAAGGCAAAAGAGGAAAAATACGTCTATCTTTACTCAGAATTTGACACCTTTAAGAGGCGGGCGACCAAGGAGCGAGCCGACTTGCTTAAGTATGGCTGGGAGTCTTTAGCTCGCGATTTGCTCGAAGTAATCGATAACCTCGAGCGCGCTTTAAGTCATGCTGCCCCTGAGGCCGCCAACTCCGGTTTAAGTCAAGGCTTACAAATGGTCTTGCAGCAGTTTCAAGCCTTGTTGCACAAGCAAGGGGTCGAGATCGTCCCCAGCCTGGGGAAAGCCTTTGATCCGCATTTGCACGAAGCGATCGGCCAGGAAGCCTCAGCTCTCCCGGCTGGCGTGATCGTGCAAGAGCAAACCAAGGGCTACACCTTACACCAGCGACTGCTCAGACCAGCGCGCGTCACGCTCAGCACCGGACAGCCCTAGGGTCACACCCTCGAGCCGCCCTCCTACCCTTTTTTGTGGGGAGACGACGTTCGGCGATCATAAAAGTTTTGGGTGCACATGACTAAAAGTACTTAGAAAAAAATCTTCAAGCGGAATTTCAATAGAATCATCAACGGTTGACGGCGCTTAGAATCGTCACCTTTTTTAATAAAAGAAAGTAGAGAGAAACGAACTATGGGAAAAATTATCGGAATCGACTTAGGAACGACTAACTCTTGCGTTTCCGTCTTAGAAGGCGGCGAACCCAAAGTGATTGCCAATGCTGAAGGCGCCAACACCACCCCCTCGGTGGTAGGCTTTACGGCAAGCGGCGAGAAGATTATTGGTCAAGCGGGCAAACGGCAGGCCATTACCAACCCGGAAAAGACCATTTTCGAAGCAAAACGATTGATTGGGCGCAAGTTCCAGTCGAAGGAAGTGCAAGAATTCATCAAGGTCACGCCCTTTAAGGTGGTGGAAGCCAAAAACGGTGATGCCTGGATTAAGGTGGCTGACCGCGAGTACTCGCCACAAGAAATCGCAGCCTTGGTTTTGCAGAAGATGAAAAAAACTGCCGAAGACTATCTTGGCGAACCGGTCACGGAAGCGGTGATTACCGTGCCTGCTTACTTCAATGACGCCCAGCGCCAAGCCACCAAAGATGCGGGCCGCATTGCAGGCCTCGAAGTCAAGCGCATTATCAACGAACCGACCTCAGCAGCCCTCGCTTACGGTTTGGACAAGAAGACCAAAGACGCGGTGATTGCGGTTTTTGACTTAGGCGGTGGCACCTTTGACATTTCCATCTTGGAGATGGGTGACGGGGTGTTTGAAGTGAAGGCCACCAATGGCGATACCTTTTTAGGTGGCGGTAATTTTGACCAGAAGATTATTGACTGGATTGCTGATGAGTTCAAGAAAGAAAATGGCATTGATCTGCGCAAGGACAAAATGGCCTTGCAGCGCTTGAAAGAAGCCGCAGAAAAAGCCAAGCATGAGTTATCCAGCACCACGGAAACGGACATTAATTTACCGTTCATTACGGCCGATGCCTCAGGCCCCAAGCACCTGAACCTCAAACTGTCGCGTGCGAAATTAGAGTCACTGATTGCTGATTTAATTGATCAATTGGTGGCGCCTTGTGAGACCTGCATCAAGGATTCAGGGGTGGCAAAGAGCAAGATTGATGAAGTCATTTTAGTCGGTGGCATGACCCGCATGCCGCGCGTTCAGCAAAAGGTCAAAGAGATCTTCTTGAAAGAGCCGCACAAAGGCGTCAATCCCGATGAAGTGGTGGCCATTGGCGCTGCCATTCAAGGGGGCGTTTTAAAAGGGGAGATTAAAGACGTGCTGTTGCTCGATGTAACGCCCCTGTCGCTAGGGATTGAGACCTTAGGCGGGGTGTTTACCAAGCTAATTGAGAAGAACACCACGATCCCGAGCAAGAAATCGCAAGTGTTCTCGACGGCCGCGGATCAGCAAGCGGCTGTGACGATTCATGTTTTGCAAGGCGAAAGGGAGTTTGCCGAGCATAATCGCTCCTTAGGGCGCTTCGATTTAGTCGGTCTACCGCCTGCTCCGCGTGGCGTGCCGCAGATTGAAGTGACGTTTGACATTGATGCCAACGGCATTGTGCATGTCGGCGCCAAGGATCTGGGGACGGGCAAGGAACAATCGATCCGCATTACGGCTTCAGGCGGCTTGTCGGAAGACGAGATTAAGCGCATGCAAAAGGAAGCTGAATTGCACAAGGCTGAGGATGAAAAGCGCAAGGAAGTGATTAACGCCAAAAACAGCTTAGATGGGCTGATTTACTCGATGGAGAAATCGCTCAAGGAGAGCGAAAGCAAGCTGAGCCCCGAGATCAAAGCGCAAGTGGAAACGGCTTTAACTGAGGCGCGTCAGCATTTAGAGAGCCAAGACGTGGCGGCACTGAAGCAGGCCACCGAAAGCTTACAAGCGATCTCAGGGAAGATGGCTGAGCAGATTTACAAGCCCCAAGCCGGCTCGGAAGGGGCGGGCGCTGCGACGGCGTCAGCTGCTGAAGCGATGGGTTCGGAAGGCGGAGTAAACGATGCGAGTGGCAAGAAAGCTGAGGCGGGAAGTACCGGCAGCGCTGATAATGTGATTGATGCCGATTACAAAGAGCTGTAGAGCCTAGGACTTCATATGGCAATCAAGCGGGATTATTATGAGATACTGGGGGTGGCGAAGAATGCAACTGCGGAGGATTTGAAAAAATCCTACCGCAAGCTTGCCATCCAATTCCATCCGGACAAAAACCCTGGCAACAAGCAGGCGGAAGAGCGCTTTAAAGAGCTCTCAGAAGCCTACGAAGTGTTGTCGCAGTCGCAAAAAAGGCAGCTTTATGATCAGTTTGGGCATGCGGCTCAAGCCGGCAGCGCTGGAGAGGCCAGTGGTTTTGACTCCCAGGGCTCATCGATTAATGATCTGTTTGGTGACATTTTTGGCGATCTCTTTGGGGGAACCGGAGCGGGAGGCAATGCCCGGGGTTCAACACGCAGCCGTAAAAACTACGGCAGGCCAGGCAATGACCTAAAAACCTCGCTCGATTTGACCTTCGAGGAAGCGGCTTTTGGTGGGGAGAAGATCCTGACCCTTCCCAAAGCGGTGAGCTGTGGCGATTGTGCGGGGTCAGGTGCGAAGGCTGGCAGTTCCGCTGAGACTTGCACCCAGTGTGGGGGTCGCGGAGAAGTGAGCTTCCAGCAAGGGTTTTTTGCCATCACTCGTCCTTGCCCGGGCTGTCATGGGCAAGGTCAGACGATCAGCAACCCTTGCGCGGGCTGCCAGGGCACGGGACAAATCCGGAAGCGCTCCCAGGTTGCCATCAAGGTACCTGCTGGGATTGACAGCGGCCAGCGCTTGAAGCTCAACGGGGAAGGCGAAGCCGGCGAGCGGGGGGGGCCAAGCGGCGACCTTTACGTACTGATTCAGATCCTACCGCATGATTTTTTTACCCGCGAAGGGGCCGACGTGATTTGCGAAGTTCCCGTGACGTTTTCCCAAGCGGCACTCGGGGATGAGGTAGAGGTTCCCACGCTGGAAGGCAAAGTGAAACTGAAAATCCCGCAAGGCACACAGTCGCACCGCGTCTTGCGCTTAAAAAATAAGGGCTTAGCAAAGCTGGGGGCTTACGGTCGGGGCGATCAGCTGGTGCGGGTGATCGTAGAAACGCCCACTCAGTTATCGGTTGAGCAAAAAGACCTGCTCAAGCGCTTTGATGCAGCCGGGAGTCACAGCGATCACCCGATGCACCATCATTTCTTTGAGAAAGTGAAAAATCTCTTCGGCTAGGACTGATCGAGCGGAGGTAACGGCCGCTTGCGACGTTACCGGCGGCCTTAAGCCTTTTAGTGGGGTTTGGAAAAAAAGCTTTCCAAAAAAGTTGCGGCCGGACTATTGTTTTGCTTTAAGACCTTTTTTGACCTTGCTGAGAGGTTAGGGAGCAAAACCACCGCATGAACGACACGCCGCCACCCACCACCCGCAATCACGACATCCCACGAGCCCAACCCCTGAGATCTTTTGGGCAAAAAGGGCTCTTCTTGCCTCTTTGGGTGGACCGCCCACCCGCGGGAGGGTGCAAGCAACGCCGTCGTCACTCCCCCCCCCTGCCGCTTGCTTGGCTTCTGCTTTCTCTGCTAGCCTCACCCCACTGTGCCAGAGCACCCCTGACTGGTTCTGACTCGTCTGGTGGGGAGGGAAAAACCCATTCGTCGTCGGCTGGCGACGGGGTGACTCCGCAGTCGACCCAACCGGCTGAGGCGGCGGCTTTTGCAAGAACTGAGCAAGCGTTCAATCAAGATTCCCCCGATTTGCTCAGGCAAATGGCGCAGTTTCGTAAGACGTATCCGCACTCAGCCTTACTGCCTTTGGTGGATAATCTAGAAGGGCTGTCGTTTTACAAAAAAAAGCAGCTCGCAAACGCCATTCGCTTGTTCCAACGCAGCTTGACGGGCTTACCCGCTACGGCGCGGTTGCGGGCTTATATTCTTTACAATCTTGCCAGCGCCCAAGTCGAACACAAGCAATTGCCGGCAGCCGACCACCAGCTCAAACAGATTCACTGGAATGATCTTGATCTTGGCAACCGCTTCAAGACTTTGTGTCTCTGGAGCAGACTGCACCTGGCGTCAGGAAAACCACTGGCAGGCCTCAAAAATCTGCTTAGCATCGGCCCGCTTTTAGCGGACCCGACCAACGGTGGGCAGAGCTTTGAGCGGCAGGCGCGAGAGTTACTCCGTGAGGCCCTGAAGCACTTCACCCAGCCTGGGCCACTCCTGCCACTCCTGAGCAGCACGGCGTCCTTGACGTCACCCCCGCCCGCAGCGGTCTCCTCCGCCTTCAGCACCCCGCCTGTTGAGGGGTCGTCGTCGTCTTCGCCCAACCCTCCTCCTGCTGTGAATCCGGAGCAGGAGCCACCGCCCTTTGAGCACTCGCCGTTACTCGATGAAGTCTACTTACGGGTGGCGCAGCTGGCCTTAGGTGAGAGCAGCAACGTGCCTTTGGGCGAGCAGGTCTTAGCCACGCTGGGTGCCCAGTACCCGCAAAGCCCGCTTTTGCCGGAAGCCGAGCGCCTCATAGGAGAACTGCGGCAGGGACACTTGACCGATCATCCCGCAGTGGGTGTGCTTTTGCCGCTCAAGGGCAAGCTTGGGCGCTTTGGCCTGAGAAGCTTGCAAGCCATCCAGCTGGCTTTTGCTGCCCACCACTCCGCCCATGCGACAGCCACCCCCAGTTTTGAAGTGGTGGCTGAAGATAGTGGGGAAGAGATTGAAGAGTCGCTTGCGGCGCTCAATAAGCTGGCTGCCCATCCCAACGTCGTTGCGGTGATCGGTCCGATGGCAAGCCGCGGTCTTGAAGCCTTAGCCCAGCGCGCCCAAAGCTTAGGGCTGCCGTTATTGTCGCTGGCGCGTAAAAGTCTCGCGCTGTCAGGAATGGAGCCAACATCCTTGAATTACACCTTTCAAATGGGCCTGACACCAGAAATCCAGACCTACGCGCTTGCCAAACACACCATTGAGGATTTAGGGATCAAACGCTTTGGGGTCATTTACCCGGAGAGCAAAGAAGGCTTGGCCCTAGCCAATTACTTCTGGGACGCTTTAGAGCAACTCGGGGGGAAAATCACGGCCATCGAAGGCTACCCGCCAGGCGAGACTGACTTTCGCGAAACGATCGATAAATTATCCAGCGTCTATTACCCAGGCGCAAGACAGCGCGAACTGGAAGCCATGGCGCATGATCGCGCCAATCATCAAATTGCTCGCCGCACCAAGAAAAATGACGCTTTCTTTCAATTGCCACCGATTGTCGATTTTGAAGCGATCTTCTTTGCAGGTGATGCGAAAGAAGCAGGCCAGATGATTCCCACCTGCGCCTACCGTGACATTGATCACATTCGCTTCCTCGGTCCAGCCACCTGGAATAGCCCAGATTTTTTAACCAGGATTCAAAACTACGGTGAAGGCGCGACGTTTGTGGACGCGTTGTTTCATGACTCGCAGCAGACAAAAACCCAAGACTTCATCAGCCAATACCAGGACAGTTTTCATCAAGAGCCAGGCTCACTTGAAGCCATCGCCTTTGATGCAGCCCAGATCCTGAAATCCCTGCTGCTCAAGCGCACCCACGCCATCTCGCGCGCCACCTTGCGTGACACTCTGCGCCTGCTACACGACTTTCCTGGGCTCACAGGCTCTTATTTCATCAAAGACGGCAAACTCTTCCGCAAGCTCAGCATCATTGAAGTGAAAAGTGGCAAGCTAGTGGAGTTTCAAGCGACCGGATGAGGCAGCTAGTGAACAAAGCGGCCTGAAAACTACTGGGCCCGTGGCAGCCCCGACTGACAAGCACCTTGCTGGGCAATGCATTGCCGTCCAGCAACCCAAGTTAATCTTTGAAGTTTGTCCGGACTTCAGGCCATTTCTCCATTAAAAATTCTCTCTCACGCATCCAGATCCTTAGATTAGCGCTTCAATCTCTTCCAGGAAAACCGTTCTTCCTGAAGTTGAGCCCAAAACCCTAGTGCTGACTCTTGGCGACCGGAAGCATATGTTTGGTCGTTTTATCATTAAAGGGCGTGCTATCAATTTCGCTGATTGTAACAAACTCAAAGCCAGCTTGTGCGAGAGGCTGCTTGAGGCCTGCAGCAGAGTAGACCTGCGGTGTTTGAACTTCCTTCTGTAAAGCGCTAATGAATCTTCCCCAGCTGCGACAATGAAAAACGGACACCTACCCCCTCTAAAGGGGA
>JAYTHP010000022.1:0-1994 GCA_043732485.1 Oligoflexia bacterium | reverse complement strand
GGAGGGGATTTCGGCGCCTGCTTGGATCAGTGTTGAGACGGAGCAAGAAAGTGACCTGCTGACTGCTGGCTGGACGATAGAGGCTGGGCCAGGGAAGTTGACCTTAACGGCGATTCGGGCGGGGCGTTTAACGCTGCCTACTTTAGCGCTGAAAGACGAAGAAGGCAGCACGGTGGGGACCACCCACCCCTTTAGTTTTGAGATTCAAACGGCGATTGCTAAAGACGATCCGCGCCCCAACCAGCCGGAGGACCTGATTCCGCCGGTGCGGGTGAAGTTTCCGCTGGTCAGTGCGCTACTGCGGGCCTTGGGCGTGGTCTTGCTGTTGGCAGCCTTGCTCTACGCTTTGTTGCGAGCTTGGCGCAAGGTAAAACGAAAAGACGGCGGGGAAGAGGACAGCGGGGTCGTGTTATCGCCTTGGGAAGCGGCCCAGCTGAGTTTAAAGGAATTGCAAAAGCAAGGGGAGCTTGAGCAATTGCACTTTAAGCCGTTCTACTTTAGGTTGTCTGAGATTTTGAAAGCTTATTTGGGTGCACAGCTGGGCTTTGATGCGCTAGAATCGACGTCGGCGGAAGTGTTGGCGTTTTTGCAAGCGCAGCCGGGCTGGGTGCTGCCGCTGCTGCAAAGTGAGCTTGGCGAGCTGTTAGAGAGGCTGGACCGGGTGAAATTCACTGATTACTTGCCAAAGAACAGTGAGGAGGGAGCGGCGTTGTTTCAGCTCGTTGAGAGTTGGATGGAGCGGCTGTATCAGGAGTGTGTGGGGAGTGCTGGTGTTGGCATCGGCGTTGAAGCGTTGGCCGTGGCGTCAGCTGGGACCTTACCTGAAGCAGTCAAGGAGGGGAAGTAAATGCAATTTGCCCACCCCACAGCGCTTGCGCTCTTGCTCTTCTTGCCGCTCTTGCATCGCTTTTGGCTCAAGCGCCAGCGGCCGCCTGCCATTCGCTTCTCCCACTCCGTCAGACTGTCGCCTGAGATGGCAAGCCACCCGCGCGCAAGCGTATTTGGCAAGCCTTGGGCCTTAGCGTTATGGGTGCAGTATCTGGCGTTCTTGTTCTTGGTCTTAGCCATGATGCGACCGCAAAACCGCTTTCAGCAATCCGAGCGCACCACCAGTGGGATTGAAATTATGGTGGTTTTGGACGTCTCAGCGAGCATGAATATTGAGGATTTGGCTGAGCGCTCACGTTTGGAAGTGGCCAAAGACACGATTGAGAAGTTTATCCAGGGCCGCGGCAATGACCGGATCGGATTTGTGATTTTTAGTGGTGAGGCGCTGACCATGGCGCCACCGACGCTTGATTACGGCATGCTGCTCAATGCCGTACACCAAGCCTCCATCGGCATCTTACGAGACGGAACCGCGATTGGCGATGGCTTAGCGCTGACGATCAATCATCTCAGGTCGTCTGAGGCCAAGAGTCGGATTATTATCTTGCTGACGGACGGCGATAATAACTTAGGGCAAGTGGATCCTGTGACGGCCGGGGAATTGGCAGAAGGCTATCATATGAAGGTCTACACCATAGCCATAGGCCGGGAAGGGCGCGTGAAGATGCCGGTGCGGCATCGTGGCGCTTTTGGTAACGTGGTGACCTCCTACCAGTGGTTTGATAATGCGCTCAACCCTGAGTTGTTGCAGCAAATCGCCAAGCGCACGGCCGGGAAGTTTTACCGGGTGACGGATGAAAGTACCTTAGATTCGGTGTTTCAGGAAATTGATCACTTAGAAAAAAGTGATGTGAAGCAAAAAGAGCACGTACGGTGGGATGAGCAGTATGCCCGCTATTTGCAAATCGCGCTTGTGCTTTTTTTAGGCGCTCAGTTCCTGCAAGTAGTCTGGACGAGGGGGATCCCATGAGTGGATTACATTTTTTCTCACCCCAGTGGTTGTGGGCGCTGCTTTTAGTGCCGCTATGGGCGCTGGGGATTGCAGGCTTACAGTCGCGGCAACAGCAGCGCGTGGCGCAGTGGATTCATCCACGCCTCTGGCCCAA
>JAYTHP010000021.1:0-19530 GCA_043732485.1 Oligoflexia bacterium | reverse complement strand
GTCGCTCAGGAAATCTAAAAAAATTGAAAAACTTTGGTTTGCCATGAACTTGGAGATTGCCTCTCAGGTCATAGCCCCTAAGAGCAGGACTCATTTTTGATTGCTGCTCTTGCCAATCCCCTCCCAGTCATTCGACACGACTACGACCACTCCACCCACTCGGACTGCAAAAATAGGCTTACGTTTTAACGCTGATCTTTCGATGATTTTTTTACAAAATACGGCATTTTAGGGATTTTTTCACCTCTTGACTCCTTTTTCCTAAGAATTTTTTTAAATAATTATTTTTTATTCTATTTTTATATTGTAAAAATACTTTTTTACGATGCAAAGCGCAGGCCTTCTTTGACAGCGCTACTCTGCTCTCAGCCACTCTGCTCTCAAAGCAGAGCCGAACTTGGATGTATTGAAAAAAGAGAGCAAGTGTTAGTAAAATCGTTACCCTAGTAAAATCACACAACCACAGGAAAAATAAGCAGATGATTCAGTTCAATTTTTTAAAAAAATACGGAGCCACTATCATCCTCATCGGTTCGCTTGCTCGTTCCGCATGCCATGCCCAAGACCATGGCTATAATTTTTAGCGCCCTCTTGGGAGCAGACCTGACTACCGAAGTCTACCCAGGAACAAGCTATTCCATTGGCGCAAGCGCTTCAAAAACTACACCCAGCTTTGGCGCGCGGGTTGGCTACCAAGTTGACCCTCACTTCGAAGAGGGAAGGAGCCTGACGATCAGAAAGCTTAACGCCATATCGAAATAAACAAACTACGCAAGCTCAGCAATAGATTATTACCAAAGTTTTTTGACGCCTGACTTTAACTGTCTTTTTTCAGACGCCTTGCAGCCCCCCGCTTTATATCGGCGCAAAAATAGGTTTTGGAGTTTCAAGCATCTTGAGCACCGCCAGCGCCTACGGCATCGAAATCCTTAAAGCCGCAACATCACACACCTCACGTGCGCTTGGAGCCGTGACCGGCTATGACTTCCCAATTGCAAGCGGATGCTCAATTGGAGCGCGCTTAAGCTATCTTGTCGGCACCGAAGGATTCACCAAAAAGGCTTATATCGGCGATTTTTAGGCTCAACCAGTTTTGCGCTTTAACATGTAAAAAAAATCTGGGGAGCGTCTGAACCTCATAAGAGAGTTGAGCTCAAAAGCGGACCCTGAGAGCAAAAAGTCGGCGACAAGTGCAGCACGGAATGACCTGAACCTCTCTTGCTCTCTCACGCACAAAAGGCTCGCGACAGGAAGATCTTGCTTTCAAATCCCCTCTCCCGAGCCTTTTGCGTTTTAGTAAAACCACGGCGCCTTTTTTGTGGGCGCCCACTTTTTGTACTTTTTAGTCCTCGCTTGAGCGAGACGATGCCTCACCCTCGGGTGCGGGGTAAAAAGGAGTGAAGAAGTGAACGAACAACAACTCCTCCGTCACCGCACAGCCCCGTCAAAAGCTTCCCTTAACGCTGTTGCCCTGCCGCCTGGACTGCCGCATTTTTTTGTGCCCAGAGTCGCTCCACCGTATCGACGATGACGATGTTTTGGGCATCAGGCTCAATGTTAACAAGATCACCGTGCACTTTGTGCCCTAAGCTGGTGCGACTGCGGGTCTCTGGGATCAACGCCACCGTAAAACGACCCTCCTCAGCTACCACTTCCACCAAGGTCAAGCTGATGCCGTCGATCGCCACATAACCCTTGTAAAATAGATACTTACATAATCCTTGCTGGCTTGGCTCTACGAACTGACAAGCCACCCGCAAGGAGCGGCCTTCGTCTTGCTCTTGCCACTGCACGATCCTGGCCGTGGCTTGCACATGACCTGCCACCCAGTGGCCCCCTAACTCTGCCCCTACTTGCAGCGAGCGCTCCACGTTCACCGCTTGCCCAAGCTGCAACCCTTTTAAGGTGGTGAGGCGCAACGTCTCCGCAATCGCTTCAAACGTCACCTGATGCTCACCCAGCGTCGCCACAGTCTGGCACACACCGTCAATAGCCACACTGGCGCCTAACTGCAACCCCTGGCGCGCAGCCTGTGGCCAGCCCACCTGGTAGCGCAAAAAATTAGGAAAACGCTCTAACCCGACAATCGGTAAATAATGCTGGACAATACCCGTAAACATAGATTCGAGCTTAGCAAACTTGCGGTCGATTCGCAAAGTCCTTCAGTGGCAAATTTTGGAGCTAGTTTGCAGGCCTAGCAAAGATTGTTATCTTTTACTTACTGAAATAAGCACTGATGTTTTGAAAAAAAGTGTGATAAAATGAGCTCGAGAAGAAAATCCCAAATAAAGCTGGTCAGTCGGTGGCGGGTATGTCCGTAAGAGGCTGGCGTTGGCTCCATGAAAACTCTCACGAATGTTTTTATGGATTTCCTCACAGATCCCTTGGCTGCTCTCCTCGGTACGCTTCGCGTCTCGGGGGCTCCTGCCATCACCCCCACCCACGCGGCCCCACCAAAAAGGTCTCAAGCACCATGAGGGAATTGCAAAAAGATCACGCCATTGTACTCAGACTGCTTCGCTATCAAGAGCGCCACCAGATTGTCACCGCACTGACGGAAAATTTCGGGTTAGTGTCTGCCATTGCTCGCAACTCGGTGCAATCGCGGCGCTTTGGCGGTTGCCTGGAACCTTTCACAGCCAGCCTATGGCACTTTCAGTTGTCGTCCGGGATGGCTCAGCTCAAAGAAGCCCATTTCGTGCACTCACTCGGACCCGATCACTCCTTGAGTGATTTACTCGGAGATTACGAGAAATACACCCTTGCTTCTGCCTTTTGCGAATTACTGTTAAAAATCCTCAAAGAAGACGAGCCGGTTCCGAGCATTTTCCGCCTGCTGGCCAACAGCCTGTGGCAACTGGCAGCCTGGCCTAGCCAGCAAGAAAAATTGAGCTTACTCATCGTTTACCTTGGAAAACTGCTGCAAACCCTCGGCTTGCAGCCCGCTTTGCAGCATTGCCACCGCTGCCAGTGCTTGCTGAGCGAGCTCCCGCTGGAGCAGGCGGTTTTTGGTCTTCCGGCAGAAGCAGCCTGGATCTGCCTGGCTTGCTACCACACCCACGCTCAATCCCGCTTGCAGCCGGGCGTCACCGTCCCAGGAGCAAGCCTCCGCCTTTTGCACCACCAGCTGACCGTCTCGATCCGCTCGCTTGCGCTGGCGCAGCAAGCAGCCTTAAGGGGAGCGGTAAGTGAGCAGCTGGCGCTGTTTGAGTTTTTGATGCGACTCTATGCGTTTCACGTGCCCGAGTTGACGGTCACCCCGGTGCGCAGTTTAGATGCTTTTTTAGCGGCCTTAGCATTGCCGCCGCTTCACCTGGGACCGCAAGCTTTGCGCGGCGGTCAAGAGTTAGGCCACTAGGAAGTTGCAGTTGCAGCCGGGGGAGGGGAGGAGGGGTTGGCGTGCGATGACAAAATCCAATCCACCGCCTGGGCAAGCGAGCTTGCCACATAGGTGTCTTGGGGAATGGCATCAAAATTTTGCTCAGGCGAGGCGCTTCCCAGATGCACCCAGCGAAGCAGCACGGTTTTCCCGCAGCCGGCGCGTTGGCCTGCTTGCACATCGGTTAAGCGATCCCCGATCATCACCGATTGGCGCAATGTCAGGTTATATTCCGCCGCCGCATCAAGCAGCATCTGGGGATGGGGCTTGCGACACAGGCACTGCTCATCCGGATGATGCAAGCACAAGCGGTAATCAAAGATGCGCACGCCTGCAGGCTTGAGCAACTCGTCCATTTTTTGATGGATCAAAATCAGGTTCTTACGGGTGATCAGCCCACGCGCCACCCCTGATTGATTGGAAACCACCACCAAAAGGAAGCCCGCCTGCTCTAAGCGCTTCAAACTCACTCCCACGTCGGGTAGCAGTTTGAGTTGGCGCGGGTCACTCAAATACCCGGGGTCTTCATTCAAGGTGCCGTCGCGATCGAGAAAAATGGCCGGTCTTTGGCCAAGCTGAGTGAGAGTTTTTTCAAAAATAATCATATTGAAGGTGCGTTTTGCTCTTTCAAAGGCTTTCGCAGACGACCCCCCTCAGCCAGCAAGAACTCAAAGAGCGCCTGAAGAAGGGGAGATCTACGGGATTGGTCCGTTTACGGGTAGGGTTTTGAGCTTACTTTTGGGACTATGCTCGTTAAAAAAAATATGCCAAGATCAAAAGTCTAGCAAAGGTTTTCCTCCATCATGTCATCTTTTCAAAAACTTTGGCCTTATTTGCGGCCACACTGGATCTTAATTGCCTGCAGCGCAACGCTTGCCATCCCTTTGTCTGCCATTCGGCTAGGGCCTGCTCCCGTGGTCAAGTATATGTTGGATGAAATCCTGAGCAAAGGCAATCTCACCCAGCTTTATCTCTTCCCCTTAGCCTTAATCGGCCTTTATGTGCTCAATTTCTTCGTGCGCTTTGCCCACTATTACTTGCTGCGCAAAGTCATCATCAGAACCCACCAGCACCTCAAAAATGACTTGCTGAGTCATATCTTAGGACTCTCGGTGGATCACTTTACGCGCGAAAGCACCGGCACCTGGATGTCACGCGTCAACGCCGACCCGCAACTGATTGATGCCGGGTTAGGTTGCATTAACCTGCTGATTCGCGAGCCGATTACCCTGATTTTCCTCTTCAGCTATGCCTTGTACTTAAATTGGCGCCTCACGATCATCACGCTGGTGCTTGCGCCCTTTTTAGCGCTGGTGTTTTCCCGCAGCGGCAAAATCCTCAAACGCTACCTCAATCGCCTCTCGGAAATTAACGGAGCACTTTACTCCACTTTACAAGAAAGCCTGGCGGGCATTCGCACGATCCACCTCTTTCGACTTGAAAAAGAGGTGTTTCGCAAGTTCGCTCAGCAAAATGAGCTCTATGCCCGCTTTTTACTGAAAACCTCGCTGGTCGAGGAGATTGCCCACCCGCTCGTGGAACTGCTGACCGCCCTGGCGCTTGCTCCCTTGATTTATTACGGCGGCTTGCAAGTGATCCAAGGGAGCATGACGGCAGGAGACCTTTTTGCCTTCTTCACCACATTTGCCATGATGATGAACCCGATTCGCTCGCTCAATGACATCAACATGAAGTTGCACCAAACAGCTGCAGCCTCCCAGCGAATTTTTCAGACGTTTCTTTGGGAATCAAGCCTCACCGACCCTGCCAAGGGCGGTAGCCAACCGCCTCACGCCCCGGCTGCCGCTTCAGACCCGGTGCGCTTTGACCTGTCGCTGGAGCACGTTTCGTTTGCCTATCCTGACGCCCCACAACGCGCCGTTTTAAAAGACATTGATTTTCAAATCGCGCAAGGGCAAGTGGTGGCCATGGTGGGCGAAAGTGGCGCGGGGAAAAGCTCGCTTGCGCAACTGATTCCGCGGCTTTTTGATGTCTCCCAGGGCCGGATTTGCATTGGCGGCTGCGATATTCGGCAGTTTTCGCTGGAAAAACTGCGCAGCATGATCTCGGTGGTCAGCCAGGACGTTTTTTTATTTAACGATACGCTTGCAGAAAACATCCGTTACGGTAAGCTTTCAGCCACACCACAAGACATCCGCCGGGCAGCCCAGCGGGCTGACGCGTTGTCGTTTATCGACCAGCTACCTGAGGGCTTGGAGAGTCGGATTGGCGATCGCGGGCAAAAACTGTCAGGCGGCGAGCGCCAGCGGATTTCCATTGCCCGCGCCTTCTTGCGCGAGGCGCCCTTGCTGATTCTCGATGAAGCCACCTCAAGCCTCGACTCTGCCTCTGAGCTTGCCGTGCAAAAGGCCTTAAGCCAGCTGATGAAACACCGCACCACACTGATTATTGCCCACCGTTTGTCGACCATTGAGCATGCCGATCTCATTTTAGTGCTTAAAGACGGGGAAATCATCGAGCAAGGGCGGCACGCCGAGTTGATGCAGTTGAATCAAGCTTATGCCCGCTTTCAAAATATCCGAGCCTAGCCCTTGCGCTGAGCGCTGCGCTTTGCTATCCCCACTAGTATGTCACTTGTCACCACTCCGACTGATGCCGCCTCAGATCTAAAGGATTTAGCCACGCTGGTTTCCTTGTGCAAACAGCGCGGTTTCATTTTTCCCTCCAGTGAAATTTACGGAGGAATTAATGCCTGCTGGGACTATGGCCCCTTAGGTGTGGCCCTGAAAAAAAATATCAAAGACCACTGGTGGCAATCGATGACCGATCAAGAGAACATCGAGGGTCTGGACGCAGCCATTTTAATGCACCCAAAGGTTTGGGAGGCATCAGGCCACGTCTCAGGCTTTGTCGACCCGCTGGTGGATTGCCGTAAGTGCAAATCACGGTTTCGAGCCGATCAGTTAGAGGCAACGGTGCTTGCAAGCAAGATTTGTCCTGAGTGCCAAGGGGACTTAACTGAGGCGCGGCAGTTTAACCTGATGTTTAAGACCTCCATGGGGGCGCTTGAAGATTCAGCCTCGCAGATCTACCTCAGACCTGAGACGGCACAGGGGATTTTCGTCAACTTTACCAACGTGCAGCAGGCCACACGCCAGAAAATTCCCTTCGGGATTGCGCAAATTGGCAAAGCCTTCCGCAACGAAATCACTCCCGGCAATTTTATCTTTCGGACCCGGGAATTTGAGCAGATGGAGATGCAATTTTTCGTTGAGCCAAGCTCAGCCATGACCTGGTTTGAGTCTTGGAAAGAACAACGAATGGCCTGGCACATCAACAACGGTGTGCGGGCCAGTCGGCTGCGGCTGCACCCGCATCAGGCGCACGAGCTGGCCCACTATGCCCATGCGGCAGTCGATGTGGAGTATCAGTTTCCCTTTGGCTGGCAGGAGCTTGAGGGGATCCACCACCGCGGCGATTTTGATTTATCCAGGCACCAGGCGCAAAGCGGCAAAAAGCTTGAATACTTTGATGAGGAAAGCAAGCAACGCTACTTGCCTTACATTATTGAAACCTCAGCCGGTTGTGACCGAACGCTTTTAACCCTGCTGGTGGATGCTTACCGCTTGCACCAAGAGCGGGTCTGGCTGCAATTGCATCCACGCCTGGCACCTTACAAAGTGGCTATTTTCCCTTTGATGAAGAAGCCCGAGCTGATGGAAATTGCCGCCCGAATTGCAGCCGACCTCAAGCCGCGCTTTCGCTTGACGCAAGAAGAGGCAGGGTCCATTGGCAAGCGCTACCGCAGACAAGATGAAATTGGGACTCCCTTTGGGATCACGATTGATTATGAAACGCCCAGCCAACAATCGGTGACCGTTCGCCACCGCGACACGATGGCTCAAGAAAGGATTGCTGTTAGTCACCTCAGCGCGTATCTCGATGAAAAAATTAAAAACTGGCAGCCTGAAAGCTAAAAAAATACCGCAAAAGAGCCCAAAAAAAATCCAAACAGTAGGCAAGACCTCCCGCAAGCGGGTGTTCTTCTTTGGTAACGGCAAAGCGGAAGGCGAGGGATCGCAAAAGCAACTCTTAGGCGGTAAAGGCGCCAACTTGCACGAAATGACCCGCTTGGGCCTGAGAGTCCCTGCAGGCTTTACGATCTCAACGGAGGTCTGCACTTACTTTTACCAAAACCAGGAACGCTTTCCGCAAGGCTTTGAGCAAGAGGTCACTACGGCGTTGCAAAAAATTGAAAAGGTCACCGGCCGTCGTTTAGGTGCCAGAACCCGGCCGCTGCTGGTTTCTGTGCGCTCCGGGGCCGCAGCCTCGATGCCTGGCATGATGGATACGATCTTGAACTTAGGCATCAACGATGACAGCGTGCAGGGCTGGACTGAGGAGTCGCAAGACAATGCGCGCTTCAGCTATGACAGTTACCGCAGGTTTGTGGCGATGTACGGTGAGGTGGTCTTAGGGGTGGCAGCTCCGCTGTTTGAAAGTGCGCTTGAGGACTTGAAGCATCAGCATCATTGCCTGGAAGACCATCAGCTGAGCGCCGAACAACTGGCCCAGTTGGTGAAAAAGTTCAAACAAATCATTGCCGCAGAAGGCCAGGTCTTCCCGGAAGACCCCCACGAGCAGCTGTGGGGAGCCATTCGTGCGGTCTTGCACTCCTGGATGAACAGCCGGGCGATCACCTACCGTGCCTTGCAGGGAATCCCTGAAAGTGGGGGGACGGCAGTCACCATTCAAGCCATGGTTTTTGGCAACCGCGGCGAGGATTGTGCCACCGGCGTGGCGTTTACCCGCGATCCTTCCACCGGAGAAAAGAAGTTTTTTGGCGAATTTTTGCTCAACGCCCAAGGCGAAGACGTGGTGGCCGGGATTCGCACCCCGCAAGCGATCAATCTGGCCTCGAAGCAGGCGTCTGACTCACAAAAGACCTTGGAAGAATTGATGCCTGAGGTCTATCAGCAGTTGGTCAAGGTTTATCAGACTTTGGAGCAGCACTACCGGGACATGCAAGACATTGAGTTTACCATTGAGCAAGGAAAACTGTACTTGCTGCAAACACGCTCGGGCAAGCGTAGTGCGGCTGCAGCCTTGCGCATCGCCATAGATTTGGTGAACGAGCATCAAATCACCCAAGCAGAAGCCATTTTACGCATTCAGCCTGAGCAGTTGGACCAACTCCTCCATCCGCGCTTGGATCCTCAAGCGCACAAGCAATTTGTGACACAAGGCTTGCCGGCCTCGCCGGGTGCCGCCTCAGGGCAGATTGTCTTTGATCCCGAGACAGCGGCACTCTGGGCGGAGCAGGGTAAGAAAGTGTTACTCGTGCGGGCTGAGACCTCGCCTGAGGACATTAAGGGCATGGCTGCGGCTCAAGGCATTCTCACGGCGCGCGGCGGGATGACCTCGCATGCGGCCGTGGTAGCGCGCGGCATGGGAAAACCCTGTGTTTCTGGCTGTGTGTCCTTAAAAATTAGTGAATGGCGCAAGGAATGCACGGTCGATCATTACGTGTTTCGGGAAGGCGATTTACTGACGATTGACGGTTCCACGGGCGAGGTGTTTTTAGGACTCGTTCCGACCCTGAGCGCCAATTTAAACGCCGACCTTGAGACCTTGCTCGGTTGGGCTGATCAATATCGTCGGCTGCAGGTTTTTGCTAACGCCGACACGCCGCTCGATGCCCAAACCGCCCGCAGTTTTGGTGCTGAAGGGATTGGTCTGTGTCGCACGGAGCACATGTTTTTTGATGCCGATCGTATCGACGCCGTGCGCGAGATGATTTTTGCGATGACGTCGTCTGATCGTGCCTTAGCGCTTGAGAAGATGTTGCCGATGCAAAAATCGGACTTCAAGGCGCTCTTTCAAGCGATGCCCGGGAAGCCTGTGATTATTCGCTTACTCGACCCACCGCTGCACGAATTCGTGCCGCACGAGGACCGGGAGATCCGCGTACTAGCTGAGAAATTACAAATCTCTTTTGACCAACTCAAAAGCAGGCGCGACTCGCTCCATGAGATGAACCCGATGTTAGGCCATCGTGGCTGTCGCTTGGGCATTAGTTATCCTGAGATTTACCAAACCCAGGTGCGCGCGATCATGGAAGCTGCTTGTGAAGTGATGCTGGAGCAAAAGGCGCGGATCGTGCCTGAGATCATGATCCCGCTGATTGGTCATTGGCAGGAACTGCGCTTTTTGCGAGAAAAATGCGAGCTGGAAGTGCAAGCCGCTTTTGCTAAGTACCACCTCAAGCCCACACCGGTCTTAATTGGCACGATGATTGAGTTGCCCCGTGCGGCGCTGACGTCCGAAAAGATCGCTGGGTTTGCCGACTTTTTTAGCTTTGGCACCAATGACCTAACGCAAACCACCTTAGGCTTATCGCGCGACGATGCCGGAGCCTTCCTCAAGGATTACCTGCGCACCAAGGTCTACGATGCCGATCCGTTTGCCTCCATTGATCCTGAGGGCGTAGGTCGCTTGATGAAACTTTCGATTCAAGAGGGTAGGCTTGCCAAGCCTGATCTTAAAATCGGGATTTGCGGCGAACAAGGCGGCGATCCCTCCTCCATTGTGCTCTGCCATCAGCTAGGACTGAATTACGTCAGTTGCTCGCCCTACCGCGTGGCCATTGCCAGGTTAGCGGCGGCGCAAGCCCACCTGCGCTATCCTACTGGTCCTGAGGCAAAGGTAGCATCAACCGCTGCCACCAAAGCCAAAGCCTCCACCCTTGCTACCAAGCGCTCTCGCGCCACACAGCCACAGCCGGAACCTCGCAAAGCAAAAAAGCCGCTAGCTAAGAAAACCAGAGCGAAAAACCAGAGCAAGGCCAAGCCCACAGCGAAGCGCGGGAAAGTACGAAAATAAGCTAAAAAAATCCCTCAGGTTGCGTCTACCACTCGACTCCCACACCCTCTCAGGGGGGTGCTTTAGCACCACATTTTCAACATGGAACGGGGAAGGCGCCGGATTGGCAAGGCAATGGCCAAACGGTTAGCTGCGGGCTTAAAGTTCAGTGATCAGTTTTTTTTTATAGCACTTGCGCCCCGCAAAGAGAAACGGTCCTCACCTGGCAGAAGAAGCTTCTCCCGTCGTCTTTGGCATTGGCAGCGGCATTAAAAACCAACGGGTTGCTGGCTGCGAGACTCAAAAGAGCCACCGGGAAAAAAAACTTTCCCCGTCTGAGGATCCCTGAGAGTCGTCTTTTAACCCTTCGCCTCCCCCTCTTTCCACGCTCGCTACACCCTCACCAGCCCATCTTAGCCTTCAGCCCCGCGCGCTCCAGCACCGCACGAAACCCCCGCACGGCGCTGGTCATCTCGCTGCCCTCATGTGGACGAAAGGTATACCCTCTGGCCGAGCGCGGGGTGGTTTGCCCGTCAAAATGAATCATACAGTGAGAGCCCCCTTTTTGGGTCACAACACCGCCCAGACTCCTGACAAACGACACCAGCTCATCGAACCGCAAAGAGGAGCTCTTTTCCTCGCGAGCAAAAATCTTCTCAAGCATTTTACGGTGCTGGGCCCCTTTAAAAAAGGACGTCAAGTGGGCTTGCACGTGCAGTTCTTTTGCCGTGGGAGGAGGTGGCTCAGTTGCTGGGGCTTGCGATTTGGCTTCAAGCGCCGCCTGGCGCTTGAGCTCGGCTCGATACTTCTCACTCCCCTGCTCGCCCACCCGCAAGCCGTCAAGAGGGGACTTGAGCCAGCCTGAGGCTTCGACTTCCACAAAGAGGCCTGAGGACTGACGTACGTTGTCGTTGTGACCCACCCCGCTATGACCCGCCTTGGGCCAAGCCGGTGGACTTACAGGAAGCGCGCTAGCAACTGGCATCACACCACTAGCGGGAGGCTTGTCTGGACCCGACTGAGACATCGCAGCCGGACTTTTTTGTGGTCGCAAACTCAAAGCGCTTTCCAGTGCTGCCGCTTCGCAGTTCACAGCCTTGAGCTTGTCAAGGAGCAGGTCCCAGGTCGGGGCCGCGTCAATGATCAAGGAGCGACGCGCCATCATGAGATTGAACCAGCGCAGGCCGGCCATTTTAGACGACGCCTGACGAGACGACGCTTGCTCAGGACCTGAAGTCGCCTCAGCAGATGCGCCTAAAGTCTGACCCTCCGGGGATTGACTAAACAGTTCCGGAAAAATCAGCTTAAAGATTTCCCCCCAGACGGCCTCAATCTCGGCAAAACACTCCAACGCGTGTAACAGCTTTAATTGTGACCCATCAGCGAGATGCGCAAGCGCCAGGTAGCGCAGTTTTAATTTGTCAAAAATCTTGAAAAACTTTTTCGCCTTTTCATGAAGAGCTCGGTGCTCCGGGTAGAAAGACGGTATCTCTTGCCCATCCCTACCCACCCCCCTGCCGTCCAAGGCTAACTCACTAAACCACCAATTTCCTGACTTTTCACTCCACGCAGGCGCCACCACCGGCTCAAGCAACTGGATGGCTTCCAGCAGCGTCTCTGCTTCCCCAAAACCGCTCAGCTCGCGCTGTTCTCGGGATTGCTCTTTTACCGCCTTGAGTTCGCGGGAAGTTAAATGGCGAACGGCACCAAAGATCCGCTTTTCTGACGTTTTCTCATTCCACAGACCAATCCTTAAAAAGCGATGCAGGCTCATGAGCAGAAAATTGGCCTTCGCTTGCACCTTCTCAAGCCGCGCATTGCAACCCTTTGGCCTCTCTGTTAGGCCAGAAGCTTGCGGTGCGGCTTCAAGCGAATTGCTGACCGCCAAGCCGCCAGACCCTGTTCGCTCAGCATGAGAGTCGGAAGAATCGGATTCAGCACTCAACTCAGCACTCAACTCAGCACTCAAAAGACGCGTGGCGGCCAACTCTTCCATCAGCCTGAGCTTCTGGCGCACCTCCCGGTACTGCTCCATCCAAACGTCGTGGCCTGAGGCTTGGGCTTGAGCCTCCGATTGCGGATTCAAAAGCTCAATCAGCGCTCGCCGATTGGAGGCCTTTTTCAGTTGCAGCGTTTGAATGGCCGCAAGGTTTGCAGCGTTTTCTCGCTCACTGAGTGGCTTGCCCCACAAACCCTCTTGGCCGGTGATTTCAACAAAAAACTGCAGCTTTTTACTGATGGGTTCCCGAGGATCGATGAAATAGAGATACAAATCAGAGTAGTAGTTCATCCGCCCTTCCAGAATGTCAAAGGCCGCTTGGTAGGCACCTTCCAAGTCGGGATGAAACTCAGGCGCGTCGTGATGCCCCGCAAAAGCCCTCTGACCGCCTACCCCGCCTTGGCCGACCCCTAAGCACAGGAGGGTGAGGGTCAGCAAGTCGCTGCAACAAGCGACCTTGTTGCGTCTCCAACTCTTTCTCGTGGTGTGACCGCCGACGGCGACGACGCTACTAGCGAGGCCTGAGTTGTTCTTTTGCGTGCTGATTTTCTTGTCCGTTTTCATATCCATCTCCATGTCCCACTTTCATGTCCATCTTCACCCTCATCTCGTTGTTGTCAACGTCCTCAGCGCCAGCCCCTGAGGATTCCCTGCAAGCCTCAGGTGAGGTTTGCTCCGTTTGCAGGGAGCCCACACCACCCCGCCTTACTCCCGACCCGCGCTTGCCAGACTAATCCCTGCCCGCTCTAAAAACTTTCGAAAACCCTTGACCGTGGCGGTCATCTCACCGCCCTCATGCGGCCGAAAAGTATAGCCCTTGGCCGAGCGCAAGGTGGTTTGCCCATCAAACGACAAGGTGCAGTGTGAGCCGCCCCTTTGCGTCACCTCACCGCCCAGACCTTTGACAAACGCCACCAGCTCGTCAAAGCGCAAGGAAGCACCGTTTTCCGCGCGATCGAAGATTTTCTCAAGCATCTTGCGGTGTTGCGATCCTTTAAAGAACTCTGTGAGCCGCACTTGCACCTTAAGCTCCTGTTCCGTCGGAGGCATACACCCTGTTTGCAGGGCTTGCTGCTTAGCTTCGAGCGCGAAACGCTGCAACTCCAGTTTGTATTTCTCACTCACCGCCTCACTCAAGCGCAAGGCATCCAGATGCGACTTTTGCCAACCGTAGCCTTGCTCTTGCATCACCCCCCCTTGCGCCTGACCAGCCTCCGCATGACCCGGCTGAGTAAACGAAGAGGCTACCGACGGGGAAGGGGACTGGAGGGAAGAAGAGGTCGTGGGGGTGAGGGTGGGGGTGTTGGCGGGAGGCGATTCTTGCTGCGAGTGAAGCACTCGGGCTGAGTTTTGAGCAGCAGCCGCGTTCTCAAGCGCGACCAGCTCGCCTTTGAGGCGTTTTAATCTGGCATTCAGTTGATCCCAAACCGGAGAGCTATAAATGATTAAGGAGCGAAGCGCCATTGTCTGATTGGCCTGCCGCGCCGCAAATAGCTTAGAAGATAAGCCGCCGCTTGCGGCGGGAGTCGTCGTTGTCGCTGTCACTGTTGTCGGCGGCGAAGGAGCTTGCGGCAAACTTTCGAGAATCGCAATCGTCAGCTCTTGCCAGAGGGGCTGAACCTTCTCTAGGATCAAAAGCGAAGCGATCACCGCGACGGTGGCCTCAAGCTCACGTGGCGCCGGATCCCCCAGCGCAGCGGTGCGAAACTTTAAGCAACCCAGCGTCTTGGCAAATCGCAAAAACTTCGCTTGAATTCTATTGAGCTCCGGGTAAACCGTTGGACCCAGCGCGCCAAGATCAACAAAACTCCAGTTGCCTGCACCCTCACGCCATTCAGGAGCAACCACCGGTTCAAGCTTGCCTAATGCTTCACTGATGGCATCCACTTCCCCAAAACCGCTGAGTTCACGCGCACTGCGCGAGGCCTCTTTGACAGCCTTTAAGCACTTGGGACTCAAAGACTTCAAAGGCTTAAAGAGAGTTTTTTCCGCATTCTTTTCATGCCATTGAATATTTTTAAGAATATGATTCAAGCACATGAAGAGAAAATTGGCCTTAAACTGGACGATCTCGAGCCTCCGCCCGAACGCCGCTTGCTGTTGCAGGCCTGCGTGTTGCGAAAACGCGTCTTGAGAGGCGTTTTGCTGAGACGCCTGCTCACAAGCTTTATGGGCTTTTTGCAAAAGCGTGAAACCCTCCTCGCTCACTCGGTGCGAGGCCAAGTGTTCCATAAACTTGAGCCGGCTCCGCATGTCCCAATACTGATGGGCCCAAACATCATGCCCTGAGGTTTGGGCCTGTGCGGGTGAGCGAGGCTGTAAAAGCTCAATTAAGGCCCGCTTACTCATCGTGCCCTGGAGCGCGCGCGACTGAATATCGGCTAAGTATTCGGTGAGCTCTGGTCCACGGAGTTGCCTAATCGGGAGCCCAGCTTGACCGGTAATCTCAAGGTAAAACTGCATTTTTTGTTGCGCGGGAACCTGAGGATCGATCAAGTAGAGGTAAAGGTCGGAATAGTAATCAGAGCGACCTTCAAGAATATCAATGGCTTCTTGGTAAGCCGCTTGTAGGCGGGGATGATGGGCCTCAACCGCAAAAGCCTGGGCACTGAAAAAAAGTGCTGCAATCAGCGTCAGTCCCTTTGTGAGACCGCAGATTCGCTGGCAACCTCTTGAGACCGCCGCTTTCTGACGCGTTTGCAGTCGATGCTTAAAACTCATACTCCACGCCTTTCTTGCTTGTGAGCCAGCTTGCGGCTCAAAATAACGATGACCCCTTGCGGCTTGCGCTCAAACTATCAAAGAACTCAGTGGTTTAGCCACATCAACGAGGCATGACAACCGATCCTGGTAAGGGAAGGTTGACTCCTTGAAGTGAGCCCCCCCGACTTAAGGCACAAAGGGCCAGAAGCTACCACACCCCGGCACTCCCGTCCAGAGGCTGTGACCCCTCCTCAGGCCCGCTTTGACTCAGCTGACTGAGAGAGAGCTGAGACCTGATGAGGTGGCGGCGACCGGAAAGAAGAGAAAGAGAGAGGGTGGGTCGAGGGGGGGTGGGGGGTAGCAGTGCTGACGGCAAGGCCAACCCAAGAGTCTCAGATCCAACGCAAACGGTAACCTCACTTGAGGCATGGCTCCGTCCGCGCTGGCTTTATTTGAAAAGCTCGTTTTTAGTCGGTGGGCAGACCGGCAGTGTTCGTGTGAGTGGTGGTGAGGGGGAAAATCTTCAGCGCGTTTTTGCCTAAAATCAGTTCCGCTTGCGTTTGCGAGAGTAAGCCCGAGAGTAACCCTTCCCCGATGCGCTTCACACCCACGGACATGTTGGCCCCCACAAAGGGCCAGTCGGAACCAAACAGCAACCGCTCAGCCCCAATTCTTCTAGCCGCTTCGCTGATCACCTCAATGGGTTGCCAGGAAGTTTCCAGCGAAATATTGCTAAACTCCTCGCATAAGTCGATGGCAATATTGGGCTTATGAAAATTCATGTGTGCTAAAATAAAATGGACCTGGCTATAATTGGCAAACCACGCGCTAAAGCGCTCGGCGTGGCCTAACTCAGGATCGGCAAACCACCATTGACACTGTAAGCAACCGGTGTGCAAGATCACCGGCAGGCCGTACTCTTCTGCCACCCGCAAGAGGGCACGAAAGCGCGGGGTTTCTGGACCCTCCCCGTCCATTGCCGGATGCAACTTGAGCGCCTTTGCTCCCGCCGCGATGTACTGGCGTAACACCATTCCTGGCCCGCTAAACTCCTTCGTGACGTTAACCACCGGGAACAAGTTGGCATTAGCCCGGCAGAGCTCTAAAACAAATTCATTACTAATGAGCGGTGGCTGCGCCACCACCCAGGCTGCTTGCACCCTAGCCTCAGCCATCGCTTCTTGTAAATCCTGCAGTGTCGATTCAATGATCAAGCCTGGCAGCGGGGTGAGTCCTCCCAATTGATCAAGGCTGCGTCTCATGCTTTCTGGAAAATAACGCATGACGGTTTGTAACCGATGCACCGAGCTCGTGACGGGCTTCATCCATTGCCGCGCTTGTCGCTTTAAAAACTGCACCTGCTCGCTTGAGAGAAAGGGATCCGCAACCGGACTCACCATGTGCTGGAAATAATCGGGAAATACCTGAATGTGGCAGTCAATAATTGGCTGGACAGCTGGAGTAACGGGGGATAACGGAGAGGGAAGATTCATACGCGCGATCTCTTTTCGTCTTTTTCGTGAGGAGGGGGGCTGATCAGGTTGCTGGGCCAGGGAACACTCCGGTCATCGCAGCCCTTACCGCCATCTGGGTTCGGAAGGCCTGCGAAAAACCAGAAAAAGCTTTTTTTCAAGCCTGCTCCCTTCCTTGAGAGTAACTGACGAAGAAATACCCTGTCAATTCATCTCGGAACGAGGTAAAATGAAAAAAGTGGGATCAATTTTGCAAAAGAGCCTTTCTTTCTAGTCCCAGGGTTTTTCCTGCGGGTGAGAAGTTTGGCTTCAATTTTTATTGAGAAAGAAGAGAATTCGTTCATGGACGTCAATATCGTTGCACTGTGGCTCAAACGAGACCCCGTTCGCTGGCTCGCTGGTTGTTTTTCAGGCCTCACCGCAGGAGGAGTGGCCATTAGCGTGGCGGTTTTTTTAGCACAAGCGTTAGGCGATCCCGATTGCTGGTTGCCCGTCAAGCTGATGGGAACCGTTCTGCTCGGCTCCAAAGCCACCGAATTTGGTCAATCCGAAGGCATTCGCGCGGGTATTCTGGTGTTTGAAAGCTTAGCACTTTTTTGGGGCGTGATTTATGCCCATTTCACCTCCGTCAACAGTATGAAGGTCTTGATCCCGGTGGGTTGGGTTTGGGGGATTTTAAGCTGGATTTTTTCCTGGAACCTTTTCTTACAATCGTTTCCAGAAATCAGTGTGGCGCATCTTCCCAGCGCAGGCGCCTTAGTCGTGTTTCTCTGCTATGGCCTGGCTTTGCCGAGTGTGGCTTTTTTCGATCGCGGCTTACGTTTTTTACGCGGTCCCAAGTAAGCGGCGGCCGTTTTTCGCTAACGCTGTGCTTTTTTGGTCTCGTCTAAAGCCGCCTGGTACTCTTGCCGCGCCCGCCCGAGGGCTTCTTCTTGATTCTTACGGTACTCGTCCATTCGCAAGCGCTCTCGGGTGCGCATGCCTTCAAACTCTTTTTCATAGGTCTGTTTTTCTGACTGAACTCGCTGCTCATGGGCTTGCCGCATCAAGGCCAGCTCCTTGGCCTGATCAGCTGCAATCTGGGAGATCTTCACTTCGTAATCTTTTTCCAGCGCTTTCACCTGGGTTTCCCCGTTTTGACTGACTTGCGCCACCTCTTGGTGAATCTTTTTCTCAGTGGCAGCAAGCGCCTGCGCCTCTTGTCGCCTTAAAGCGGCATAGCTGCCTGCTGAACTGTCTTCCAGGGAACTGATTGCCATCATTTTTTCAGTTTACCAAGCCTGCCTGGAAAGCAAAAGAGGCAATCTTTGCCTGGGGTCGTTGCGACCTCCGCCGCCGGCTCCCCCCCTCACGGAAAAGTGCGCGCTTTGGCAATCGTCGCCGTGGTGCTATGGCCCGCTAAAAACGGCAAACTTTTGACGCTCCCGCCCCAGGCGCGAGCTTCTTGCGCACCGACGATACTCTCAGGTGCCCAATCGCCGCCCTTGGTGATCCACTCCGGCTGCAACCGCTGAATCAAGGCAAGGGGGGTGGGCTCATCAAACCAGGTGACGTAATCGACCGACTCTAACGCGGCCAGCACAATCATACGCGCCTGCAGGGGATTCAAAGGACGAGTCGGGCCTTTCAGCTCCGCCACCGAGCGATCGGTATTTAAAGCCACGATCAAAGCTCCCCCCAAGGCGCGGGCTTGCTCAAGGTAAGCGACGTGCCCCGAGTGCAGCAAATCAAAACACCCGTTGGTAAAAACCACCCCCGACAGACTCCCTCTGATGGGCACTAAAGCGTCAGGCGCAAAAATTTTTGATGCCGCAAGTCTCGTCGCACGTTTCATCTCCAGTGTCATCACGAGCCTCCTCTGGTGTCCGTGGATCCCTTTGTCTCTCTTTTGCGCTCGCTCAGGCGTGCACCCGTTGTGCCCCACCCAGGCAACGGCTGCAAATCTGCCATGCGGTCATGCCAGCATTTGCCTTCCGGATCGAGCAGCCCTGAGAACAATCCGATACCACACAGCCCTGCGCTGGGAATCAAGAAAAGTGAGCGCACCAAAATGGCAAAGCGACTGCCTTGCAAGGATAAACCCCATAAAGCCTTTCCCACACTCGTGCGAAAGCTCAGATCTTGCAAAAAAAGACTCAGCCAATGCCAACTCACCGCACTCACCAGCAAAAGCACCGCAAGCAACTCATCTTCGCGCGCCCGCTGAGGCAAGGTAAGCAACCCGCCACCTCCTCCCCCTCCAATCAGGAAAAGACACCCTAAAAGCACGTTCACCCCCAGATCCGCGGTGTGGGCGAGCGATCGGCACAAGAGATACCGCCAACCCAAGGGGGCAATCGACGCCCCCTCCCGTTGCTGTAGGTAAAGGCGCTCTTGCAGCGGGGACAACTGGGGAACGTGGGTGAGGCTACTGCCTTGAGCAGGGCTGGGGCGGGGCTGATGCGCCCGCGGCTGCGAGGCAGGCACCTGCCGTAATTTTTCGCGGGCCAAAGTAAACCGCACTCGCTCAGCGTCGCGCTCAGCCACCGCACCGGCACCAGCAGACTTGAAGCCGGTGCCAGGATAAGGGGTTTTAACGAGTGGCGCATACGGCAAGCCATCGGCAAACGGATGAAACCCCAGCCCCTCACTCACCGGCTGAAAATCTAACCAACGTGAGGCTTCTTGACCACCATTACCACCACCACCGACGACCACACTTCGTTGAGGTCGCTCCTCCCGCCCGCTTCCTTCTAATCGAATCCCCATAAATCATCCCCCCTGATGCTGGTGTGGGGTTTGCCAACCATCGCAGCCCCTTCTTTTAAGTTTGATCGCCAGGCGCAAGAAAGGCAAGTGCCCTGATGCAAATCTCCAACGAAGCTCCGGAGCTTAGCTCTCTCTGGCTGGGATGGTGTGTCGGTGGCCACTAGGATGATGGAGAGGTAGGGGGAGGGACGCTCGGCGGGTTTGAGTGACTTTTGGGTGGGCGGGGCCAGAAAAGAGGGATTCGCTTAGCTCACACTCTTTTCTTCCTTTCACTTTTCTCCGCAAATCCAGTACACTCAATCCCTGGAGCACCTTTGCGCTTCAAGGAAGGCTCGCGAGCCTGACACGGGTCAGCCGCATGATCTAACAAGACGACGCGTTTGAGTTTTTTTCGGGGTGTGGCGCAG
>JAYTHP010000020.1:0-2026 GCA_043732485.1 Oligoflexia bacterium | reverse complement strand
GCCTAATTGGCCGCGTGAACGTTGCAAATCGACCCGGCAGAATCGAGCCAAGAGCCGTTAAAAAGCGCCCAAAACCCTTTCCTCGCCTACAGGCCCCTAGGGCAGAGGCAAGAGCCCAAATGGTCAAGCAGATGGCGGCTTAAGTCAGTACCATTGGAGTATGAAGTGGCTTGACTACTCAGCCTTTTTCTTTGCCTCGAGGAACGCCGCCCCCTGTTTTTTGTGCCGGTCTAATCTTTGGCCAATCAGTGTTTTACAGCGGTCAGGAGCCGCCTATCTCACTTGAGCTATGGACGACGTCGCGCTCTGGAGCACGGCGCTCACCCAAACCCAAATCACCACCCTCCACGCTAGGCAATCCGGGGCCTCCGCGGGGACCTTCACCTCACGCTTGATGGATGGCCTTGCCACCGGCCAAACCTGGACGAGCCTTGCTTAGAATCCGATTTTGCTATTTTTCAAGTTGCTGCCGGATGGGGGGTCAAGTGAAAGCGCCACCCATTACACCGCCCAAACTGCCAGCCTGATGAGTGGGCTCGGGGGATTATGGCATTTGGATGAGCCTGCGGGATCGACGGTGGTGAGGGACACCTCAGGGAGCGGAAAAAACGGGGCAGTGGGGCGCGGGGTGACGATGGGTACGCCGGGGAGATGCCGGATCGCTTCCGTGGGTTGGGGCGGACGGCACCAATCAGACGTATTTCTCGGAAGCGGACAACAACCAAATCCCGAACGACGCGGGTGAGCTCTCAAGCTCTGATTCCGTCCTGACCGGACTTCCGACAAGGGCGTTTTCAAGCTTTCCGTCACTCACGGCTTCGGTGATCCCGCCGAACCGCTATTTTCAGTAGTGGGCGATCTTTGAGTCAGGCGATACGGTGGGCAATTGCACCTATGGGGGCACGGGCGTGTTGACGCGTTCGCCGGAACTGAAATCCGTCACCGTGGGCCCCAACCGCTATGACATCTCCGCCCCGACGTTGATCAGTAACCAGGGGGTGTCGTTTTACAACTTGAGTTCTTTTTTGCAGACCCTGGGCTCAGGCGGTTGTTCAAGCGGTGTGTTGTACAATCTGGGCACTAGCAACACTGGTCCGTGGCAGTACTGGAACTGATCCTCGTGGTCAGCCGCATGCGGCACGACGGCCACTGCTAATGCCGCGGTGGCGGTGAGTAGCAATATCAGCTCGTTTGGGAGTTTAAGTCAAATCTACTTCAAGGCGTTCTTCCAGTCCACAGGACCGAGCGCCTGGGAGCTCAATCAGTTTAAGCTTGGCGGCACCGATTGAGCGCGCGCGAGTGTGTTTGAGTTCAGAGGGTTATTTGCTTTGGCGAGTGTGAGGTGCTGCAGCCTCTTGCGCTTGGCGGGGTAGGGTAAGAGCTTGCGTCACACCTTTTTTTGGAAAAAAGGGCAGCAGTAAGGGTTGTTTCGACTGGGTAGGCGCCAAGCCGGTTCCCCTCCCTTTTTTGCAGGGCTGGTTCAGGGGAGGGGTTGGCTTCAGTCTTACCGCTTCCGCAAGGAGAAAGAGGGGGGAGTGCTCTTGGAGTGGGCAAGGCGGCGTTTCAGGTGGGGGGTTCTATCGTATTGGCGCAATTACCTGAGGGAAGCTCTTACCGATTCCGGCATTTGATGCTATGGAAGGGAGATGCGAACAAGAGATTGGGTAATTCTTCCGGGTACGGCAAACCTAGCGCTTGCAGAAAAGATCTGTCAGAAGTTAAAAAAGCCTGTGGGCCGAGCCACCATTCGGCGGTTTAGTGATGGAGAGGTCTTTGTGGAGATCGGCGAAAACGTGCGCGGGCGTGACGTCTATGTCATTCAAAGCACCTGTCGCCCGGCCAATGACACGCTGATGGAGCTGCTGATCATGCTGGATGCCTTAAAGCGCGCCAGTGCGCGGGAAATCACGGCGGTGGTGCCTTATTATGGCTATGCCAGGCAAGACCGCAAAGTGGCCCCGCGAACGCCGATTAGCGCTAAACTGGTCGCCGATCTCCTGACCGCAGCAGGCGCCACCCGCATGGT
>JAYTHP010000019.1:0-47006 GCA_043732485.1 Oligoflexia bacterium | reverse complement strand
ATAACAGCTGTCATCAGTGATCAGGTGAAAGGACGGGGGGATCAGCTGGCAGGTCAGCCTCTCTAAGGCCCAAGGACTAAAAGTGCCCAAACGGGACTCCCGTGCCCAGATCCAGGCGTTGCCACGAATCTGAAAGGCCACGCCCCAGGGCAAGGAAACAAAAAGCAGGCTGCGTGCCCAGGCGTGACGGGTTTGACTCAAGACGCTGGCCATGAGCAGCATGGCAAACAACGAGGAGCTGATTAAGTAATAGCTGTGGTCTACCGTGTGCGGACTGTCTAGCGCCAGGCCAGCCGGGAGGCTGAGAAAGTAAAGCGCAAGGTACTTGAATTGTTTTTGTGACAGCGCAAGTGCAAGCTAAACCCGGGCTAAAAACATCGGGAATTGCTCTAAAAAAGGCTTCCGGATCAGCAGTTTGAGCGAAGGAAGAAAGCCTAAGGCTTGCAGTTGCGTCAGCGGCTTGAAGTGGGCTTCGGCAAAGAGTTGCGGGCTGCGTGGCATCTCGCGCAAGTAGGGGCAGTGGAAGGCATACCAGTAGGCTGGCAACAGCAGGCAACCGCAAAGCAGTAGCAGGAGTCGTAGCAGTGGCTTCGTGCCCAGGGGTTGGGTGGTGGCAGTAGTAGGCGCTTGTTGGGGGAGCGCAGCGGCGGCAAGGAGCAGCAGCATGAGCAAGGTGGTGGGTTTCAATCCCTAAGTTACAGCAAGTGAGGCCCAGCGCTGTGCGCAACCCCAGGTGGGGGTCTACCTGCGTGGTGTGGGGTTAGCGGTAAGCACGTGAGACCGCCTAAGACGAGCGGAAAAGCCAGACCCTCGGGCATCACGGTGTTGCTTTGACTGGCAAGCGTTGCGCCTGACAACCAGAGTAAGGCTCCTGTGACTGGGGTGATCGTGATGTCAAGCCTTGCCGCCAGCCGCGGCAGTACTTGGCTTGCCGCTCAGAGGGTCGCTCCCAGAATCAGCAAGGTGGCACAAAACACCCCAAATTGCGGCCCCAAGGGTGGGAGGGTGGCTGCCAGGAAAAAAAATAGCCTTGTGAGCAGCGGAAATTCGCTAGCGTTAATGTCACTGTAGGCCCTTTTGGAGGATCTTAGGGAATACCAGAAAATCCCAGGCCGCCCAGCTGCGCTCTTTCAGTTCCAGGGCAAACTCCAGCGCCATGCCTAGGGGGTCGGATTGCCGGTGGGTGTGTCCGCCGCTTGGATGGCTTAAGAACCTGAGTAAGGAAGTCAGACAAAAGAGCAGGATGAGCAGGCTTGCGCTAGCGCTCAGGGGGTTTCGCCGCAGTCGGCGGGAGGCAGTTTTTAGGGGGGGGTCTGGGGTGGGGTTGGGGTCGTTAAGAAGGGATAGCCGTGGTCGCCTGTGAGGGTTACGGGAAAAGGCAGGGTTTGCAGTTGCAAGCGCTTGGCAAGCGGCGGTTGGCTAAAAAGCTCCTGGATCCAGTCGGGTGCGACCGTTTTTGCCACGAGCAGCGGTGAGTGCGCTAAGTCGGGATGCACTTGCGCTAAGGCTTCCGGGTGGGTGATTACGGGAACGCCTGAGGCTAAAGCTTCCAGCAGTTTGGTGCGCACGCCTGAGCCATGGAGGTGCGGCACGAGTAGGTACGACAGCTGGCTCCAAAAGGGCTCGGCATCGATTTGAAAGCCTAAAAAACGCACAAACGGGTAGGCCTGGGCTTGCTCCAGCAGCTGAGGTGAGGCGTTTTTTCCTAAAAAGAGAATCTGACCTTGAAAGCCTGCGGTTTGGAGGAGCGGGGCAAGCTGAGTGAGGATCCAAAGCGCGCTTTCTTGGTTGGGCAAAAAACCTAGATCGCCGATCCACCCTAAAATTAACCTCGCGGCCAAGGGGTCGTTGGTAGTCACTAGGTCAGGAGTTGGACGCGGCGGGGTGAGCAGGCGACGGGCACGCAGGCTTTCGGGATAGTGCGGGGGGATTAAGCGCAAGGTCAGTTTTCCTTGGGCTTGCCGTAAGGTGACGTCAGGGTTTCTTGCGCTGTAGCGCTGCAAGTCAGCCGGGCTGATGAACCAAAGTTCATCAACGAGCAGGCGCAGTTCGTCTTCATGCAGCCTGAGTTTGCGGGCATTGTGGCGGTAAAGTGGCCGCATCCAAGCCGTGCGGGTGGCTTGCCCTTGCAAGAGCGCAAGATCGGATTCCAAATTGTGCAAAAAAACCGCGCAGCGTGGCCGTGCGGCCAAAGAAGCGGCGGTAGTGGCGTTGGCGGCGGGGGGAAGAGGAGTAAGAGTAAGAGGAAGAGGAAGAGAAGGAGTCGCCACTGGACGCCTAAAGAGCCAAGCGTAGGCAAAGCTATAGTGGTAGATCTCCCAGTCGACTTCTCGGAAGGGCGTCAAGGTTGGTGTTGTCGGTGTCGGCGGCTGTCGTCGTTGTTGCGTGCCAGTGATGAAGTTTGTTGGGTAAAAATAAAGCTCCGGCGAGGCGAAGCGCGAAAAGAGACTTCTCAGCACCCGGAGGCTTTTTTCCCAGGCCTTTTGCGTCTTGCTGTTGCGGGGCGTGAGGGAAGGGGGCGCTGCCAGCGCCAGCGCCGTGCAAGCGGTTCGGGCCCTCACGTCTGGGGCTTGGGGCTCTTGTAAGGAGTGCGCTGCTTTCTGTCGCCGCCAGAGCGATTGTGGGGTTTCTTTGGTGAGACAAAGCTCCACTTCATGCCCTTGCTGAGCGAGCGCCTCAATCTGGTTGGCCATCACGCTAAACGCCCCTTCGGTTTTGGGCCAGGGGTAGAAAGGTGCAAAAATTCTGATTCTCGTCATCTCGTGATTCTCGTTACCTGATTCTCGTTAAGATCACGAGCTCTCCGGTTTGTGGGCTGCAAGCTCAAACAGTTGAGGCTCAAAGCGCGGGGCGCGACCTCGGGCAAGCGTGATGCCATCGAGCAGCCCAAGGAGCGTGTATCGCAACCGATCTAGCACTTGGGTGCGACTCCTGCAGCGTCTTAAGGGCAGCAAGACTTCCTTGGCGATCACGAGCAGCGAGCGGGGCAGTTGCAACCACCAGGGGATGGCAAAGACCCGCTGCCAGAAGAGCAGCTGGTTGCGGGTGAAGTAATAGGCGAAGTGGCGCGCCGGGATCTGATGCGCCAAGCTATCCACGCGGTGAAAGGCCATGGCTTGCGGGGAGACCCTGAGATCCCAGCCGAGCTTTTGTAAGCGCACGCAAAACTCGGTTTCCTCAAAATACAGGTGATAAACGCTGGGCAAGCCGCCTTTGATCTGATGGTAGGCCTGAGCGCGCACCATCAGCGTGCAACCCGGCAGGTATGACCAGTGCGGCAAAGGGGGGGAGGAGTCTGCAGTGCTCGCCCGCCAGGGCCCTTGGGCCGTAGTGCCTTGCCAGGGTGAGACGATGCCGCGGGCCGCCCATAGTTTGAGAGGTGGAGGCGTCGGAGGAGGAGGAGGGGTTGTCGGTGTGGGCGGTAAGAGGTAAATTTGCGGTCCGACGGCTGCAGTTTTTGGGTGCTGCTTGAGCAGGTGCGCGAGCTTGCTTAAGCAATCAGGCTTGAGGCTTAAATCACAATTCAAGCACCAATAGGCGTCAAAATGCTGGCCTGCGGGGTCAAAGTGCCCAATAGCGCGGTTCAGGGCTCCGGCGTAGCCTAAGTTTTGATGGGTACGCAACAGCGTGACGGCGGGGGAGGGAAAGTCGTCTGGTAAGTCTTTTTGGGGTAACGCGCTTAGGTTTGTGGGGTTGCTGTTATCGATGTGCACGATCTGGAGGGTCAAGCCTTCGGTCGGGGTGGAGCGGAGGAGTTCGAGCGCCAAGCGTTTGGCGTCAGCCGTGCTGTGGTAATCGACGAGCAGGGCTAGCACACGGAAGGGCTGAGGCTGGTGGGGTGGCAAAGAAGGAGGAAGGGGCAGCGTCACAATAGAATGAGGATCCCATGGGAGTGGTGAAATCTCAAGAATTTCTGTAAGCTTTGTGATAAAGATGCTGAATTGTTATGAAAATTCTCAATCAACCTTTTCCGCGCACTGAGTTAACGAAAAATTACGAGCCGCAAGCGTTTGAAGCCAAAATTTATGATTTTTGGGAAAAAAATCAATGTTTTGCAGCCCAAGACCGCAATCAGCCGGGGCAGCAGGCCTTTGCCATGCTGCTGCCGCCGCCTAACGTCACCGGGATTTTGCACATGGGGCATGCCTTGACCAATACCTTGGAAGACACGTTGGCGCGCTGGCAACGCATGCGGGGGGCAAACACCTTGTGGTTGCCGGGCTTAGATCATGCCGGGATTGCCACCCAAATGCAGGTCGAAAAGCAAATCGCCAAAGAAGGGGTGAACGCGGCAGGTCACCCCCTCACGCGGCATGATTTGGGCAGGAAGCGTTTTACCGAGCGCACTTGGGAGTGGAAGCATCAGCATGCGCATGAGATTCAAACCCAGCTGAAAAAACTGGGCTCCTCGCTGGATTGGTCGCGCGAGCGCTTTACGCTGGATGAGGGCAGTTCGCGTGCGGTGAAAGAGGTGTTTGTCAGGCTTTATCAGCAAGGGCTGATTTACCGTGGCAAACGGATGATTCACTGGTGTATGCGCTGTCAAACCGCTCTTTCCGATTTAGAGGTCATCCCCCAGGAGCGCAGCGGGCATTTATGGCATCTCCGGTATGCGGTGGTGGAGCAGGATGGCCAGCCGGTCTTGAAAGCCGATCAAACGCCTGAGTTTGTGGTGATTGCCACCACGAGGCCGGAAACCCTATTGGGCGATGCGGCAGTGGCGATTCATCCGGAAGACGCGTCAGTGGGCGGGCGTTATGCCCATTTAGTGGGCAAGCAGCTCAAGGTGCCGCTTACGGGTCAGCTGGTGCCGTTAATTTTAGATGCTTATGTCGAGCGTGAGTTTGGGAGCGGCGCCCTAAAAGTAACGCCCGCTCATGACTTCAACGACGCGGAGCTAGGCCTAAGGCACGGGCTTGCGGTGACCTCGGTGATGACGGAAACCGGGCGCATGAATGAAAAGTCCGGAGTTTACGCGGGGTTAAGAATTGGGCAGGCACGCAAGCAAATTTTAGAGGATTTAAAAGCAAGCGGCGATTGGCTGGAAACACAGCCACACCTGCATCAAGTGGGGGTCTGTCAGCGCTGTGAGACCACGGTAGAGCCGTTCTTGTCGGAGCAGTGGTTTGTGAAGATTGCGCCGCTTGCCGGTCCTGCGATCGAAGCGGTGCGGACGCAAAAAATCAGGTTTTACCCTGCCTCTTGGGAGAAGACCTATTTTGCTTGGATGGAGCAGATTCGCGATTGGTGCATTTCCCGGCAGTTGTGGTGGGGGCATCAGATCCCGGCTTGGCACTGCGGGGGTTGTCGCCAGGTCACGGTGGTCAGCGTGACGCCTGAGGTGTGTGGACATTGCGGGAGTGGTGATTTACGTCAAGATCCTGACGTACTGGACACCTGGTTCAGCTCGGCCTTATGGCCTTTTGTGACCTTAGGGTGGCCGGAGTCGACTGCGGCGCTCCAGACCTTTTATCCTACGGCCGTTTTAGAGACGGGATTTGATATCCTCTTTTTTTGGGTGGCACGGATGATCATGATGGGGATTCATTTCATGGGGGAGGTGCCGTTTCAGCGGGTGTATTTGCATGCCATGGTGCGCGATGAAAAGGGCTCCAAGATGTCGAAATCCAAAGGCAACGTGCTGGACCCCATTGAAGTGACCGAGACCTTGGGGACCGACTCGCTCCGCTTGACCCTGCTTTTGATGGCAGGTCAGGGGCGTGACATTAAGTTAGCCTTGCCGCGGGTGACAGAAAAGAAGGCGTTTTGCAACAAGTTATGGAACGCCGTGCAGTTTTATTTGCTGCAAGTGCAACAGTGGAAGGCCAACGAGCTTGCGGTAAGTGGGGCGGCAACTGGCACGAGTGGCGTGCGGCTGCTCACGCAGCCCGAGTTGCTGGCGTGGCTAGCGCTTGAGTCGCAAGCTGATGCGATTGAAAACGCCTGGATCTTATCACGGTTGCAAAAAGTGACGGCCCAGGTCGCAGACGGGTTAGAAAATTTTGAACTGCATCTCTCGGCTGCAGCCATCCATGATTTCGTCTGGTATGAGTTGTGCGACTGGTTTTTAGAGTCGGTGAAGACGCGGAAAGATCACGAGCCAGCAGCAGCAACTGTGTTAGGCGAAGCGTCAAGACCTGCGACGCGCTCGAAAACGCTGGGCTTGCACCTTTTTCGCTTTTTACTGGAGCAGGTGTTGCGCCTCTTACATCCCTTTATTCCGTTTGTCACTGAGGAGTTGTGGCAAACCCTGGTAGCGTTTGATCGCACGGCAGCGGGTCTGGTTGAAGCACAGGCTCATGGACAAGGGTCCAACGTGACCTTGATGCTGCAGCCGTTTCCCGAAGTGCAGCAGGCTTTGATCAACGAGCAGGCTGAGCGGCAAATGGCGGTGTTCCAGGCCTGGGTGGAGGCGTTGCGCAATTTTCGTGGGGAGCATCAAATTTCCCTGAAAACGGAGTTGCAAGGGGTGGTGCGGACTGCTGAGGGGTCAGCCAGTCAATTGCTCGCCCAGTTCCATGAAAAGCTGCAAGCGGTGACCCGCGTCAAGCTCGCGGTGCAAGCGAAAGGCGGGCAGGCGTTCGGTGGGTCTGGGGTTGCAGGCGCTGAAGCGGTGATTGCGGTGTTGGATCCGCCGACCGAGTTTCGCATTCAGCTGGCGGATTTGCACTTGGGGGAGGAAAAGAAGCGCTTAGCCAGGGAGTGTGAGCGGGTGCAAGCTGATTTGTCGCACGTGCGAGGTAAGTTGCAATCGGAGGCGTTTTTAGCGAAGGCGCCCCCTGCGCTCATTCAGCAGGAGCAGGCCAAGGAGCAACGGCTCGTGTTGCAGTCGCAGGAGTTGACCGCAGGCTTAAGTCGGCTGGAGCAGGTAGAGCTCATCAAGCCGACTTAAGTCTTTGGGTCCCTGGGCCAAGCGGGCTTTGTTCAGGGGGGAGTGAGAGCGTGAAAGAGAAAGTGAAAGGATGATCAGTCATTGCGTGCGGTTCTAATCGGCTCAGCTATTCGTGTCGCTCCTCAGTGTTTGCGGGATTTTGCGCTCAAGCCGCATGATTTGCGGATTGCGGTGGATGGCGGTTTGGCGATTTGGCTCAGTCTCGGGCTGCAGCCTGATCTTGCGGTGGGTGATTGGGATAGTGTGAGGATGTCTACGAAGGTCTTGCAGCAAAAGCTGGCAAGCATCGCACACATCACCTTGCCGCAGATGAAAGATCGCAGCGATTTGTACTATGCGCTGCAGACGGCGGTGGCGCTGGGGGTGACCAGTTTAGTGTGTTTTGGCGTGACGGGCGGTCACCGGGCGGATCATCATTTGGCAAGCCTCTTTGAGATGTTTCGCTTACTAAAAACCCAGCGCCAGGTGAAGTCTTTGCAGTGTTGGGACAGTAAAAATCAGTTGATTTTGCTCTCACCTCAGTGTCCTCGCTTTCGGGGGGGGAAAAGAGGGGAGGTGCTTTCGTTATTTGCTTGGATGGGGGACGTTTCCGGCTTAAGCTTAAAGGGGGTAAAATATGGCTTTCCTGCAAGCGGCAAGGACCATCGGTTACAGACCGCTTTGTATGGGTCTTCTCAAGGTTTAAGTAATGAAATTACGGGGATGTCAGCTGAAGTCAGTTTGCAGAGCGGTCAACTGCTGGTGATGGTGAGTAAACCAGAGCGTAGACCAGCAAGTCTGTGAGCCGGGCATTGAGCCTGAGATGCCATTCCGGGGGTGCGGTGAGTGTCTCTGAAAGTTTCACCGAACGCGTGATAAGGCGCGTGTTAAGACCCAAGGCAGTGAGAGAGGCGTCAGGATTACCAAGACCATGAGCCGCAAGAACAGACACGCAGACACGCACGCCTTCAGTAACACAACGAGTATGACCATCACAGAATTACAAGACAACCTAAAAATAGATCCAGCCACTGGCAGCCATCCCTTGATTCGCTTCGAGCAGGTGCCGATCGTCAAGGGTGCCTTAACCCAGCTCAGTGCTCTGCGCCCCGCCTTGCTAAAAGACGTCGTTGAGCGCACACTTGCAGAATTTTCCAGCAAAACGGCTTCTGAGAAGGCCTTAGGTGAGACGCTTTACGCCGAGCGCAGGCGTTTGAGTCGTGCCAGCCCGACGCTGTTTACCCGCGGACGGTACCGCGCTGATCAGCAGTTGATTCAGCGGGTGTACAGTGATTTTTTGCGGCCCAACTTTGATCAAGAGCAAAGGCACGAGATGCTCTCTTCGCTGGTTTCCCATTTTGCCGAAGAAATCGGCGGGTATTTTAACCCGCGCATCTACCGGGCTGCTACCAAGGCGGTGCCGTGGGGGTTTAGTTGGCTCTTGAATGCCGCAAGCGTCAGGCACTTTTTACCCTGGGGGATGACCGAATCGTTGCAATCCCGGCTCCATATCGTGGGTGAGATTCCTCTGATTCAAAAGTTAGCGAAAATTGGCACTATTTTATTGGTGCCAACTCATCAAAGTCATTTGGATAGTGTTTTGAATGGTTACGTCGTCTATTTGATGTCGCTTCCGGCCTTCGCCTACGGCGCGGGCTTGAATCTGTTTACCAATCCCTTACTCAGTTACTCGATGAGTCAGTTGGGGTCTTACACGGTCGATCGCCAGAAGAACCATCAGCTGTACAAGACGACGTTAAAGAATTACAGCACCCGTATTTTGGAAGAAGGGATTCATTCGATTTTCTTTCCAGGCGGTAGTCGGTCTCGCAGCGGTGCGATTGAAAGTCGCTTGAAGCTGGGCTTATTGGGCTCGGCGCTAGACGCTGAGATTTATGGCTTGAAAAAAGGTGGCCCAGCGCGCCGCCGGGTGTTTATTGTGCCGATGGTGATGAGTTATCATTTTGTGCTTGAGGCCAGCACCTTGATTGAGGATTACTTAGCCGAAAGCGGCAAGCATCGCTTTATTCCGGCGAGTGACGATTTTTTGCAATCGCAAAAAATCTTGGCGTTCTTTTGGAAGCTGTTTTCGACGCAAAGCGCCATTACTATGCGTGTGGGTCGGGCGCTCGATGTTTTTGGCAATTTTGTTGATGAAACCGGGCGCTCGCTGGGACCTAATGGCTGTGAAATTCATCCTGAGAAGTGGCTGACCACCCGCGGGGTGTTGGGGCACGAGCCGCAGCGAGATCATGAATACACCGCCGAGCTTGGGGTGAAGCTGGTGGATCGTTTTCATAAGGAAAATACCGTTTTAAGCTCGCACCTGGTGGCGTTTTCTTTTTTTGAGATGTTACGGCGCAAGTATCCGGAGTATGATCTTTATCGTTTTTTGAGATTATCGCATGCTCAGCGGGCGGTGCCGTATGCCGATTTCCTAGAAAATGCCGAAAAAGACTTAGAACGTCTCACACAGTTGGCGCAACATGGGCAGTTGTTTTTAGCCAGCGACTTGGTCTTGCAAAACACGCTGGTGTGGGCTGCAGACGGGGTCAAGCAGTTGGGTCAGCTGCACGACGCTGCGGTGATCCGGGTCGAAAAGGGCATCATTCGCACCGAGGATTTAAATCTTTTATACTATTATCGCAACCGTCTCTCAGGCTACGGGCTGTCGCTGAGAGCTAGAGCCAGCAGTTTTCATCCACTGCCGTTAGGAAATCATGACGATCAAGGATTTTTGGCGTAATTCAAAAGTAGGCGTGATGGGCGGGGGCAGTTGGGGTACTGTCTTGGCCAATTGTTTGTCGCAAAACTGTCAAGAAGTACGGGTGTGGTTGCGCGATGAGGAGGCGGTGCGGCTGATGAACTCCACGCGCACCAACTCCCATTACTTACCAAAAATGATCCTAGGCGAGCGGGTGCATGCCTTTAGTTCCTTGGAGCGCTTCTTTGAAGGAGGTTTGCACGCCACGCTCTGGGCCTTACCGGCTCGCGTGTGCCGGGAGCAAGCACGCAAGAGCGCCAGTTTTTTTTCCGGCGATGAGATCTTGTTTCACGCCACTAAGGGGATTGAGCCGGGGTCGCTTAAGCGTATTTCACAAGTCTTGCTCGAGGAATTGCCGTGCCGCCGAATCGGGGTGATCAGTGGACCCAATCTTGCGGTCGAGATTGCGAGAGGCGAGCCTGCGGCCACCTTGGTGGCCTCAGCCTTTCAAGAGGTCTGTGAGGCCGGGCAGGTGCTGTTTTGTCAGGAGAATTTTCGCATCGGACAGGCCTCAGACGTGATTGGAGTAGAGTGGGCGGGGGCTTTAAAGAACATCCTGGCCATTGCCTCTGGCGCCTTGGATGCCCTCAATCTAGGCTGGAACGCCAGAGCGCTGCTGGTCACGGAAGGGCTGGCTGAGATGATTCGCTTTAGCACGGCCTTAGGAGCGCAAGAGCGTACCTTCTTGGGCTTGGCAGGCTTGGGAGATTTAATGGCCACTTGTTGTAGTCCTTTGAGTCGCAACTACCAAGTGGGCTTTCGCTTAGCCAAGCAAGAGCGGCTGGAGACGATTTTAGAGGATCTGGGACAAGAAGCAGAGGGCATTAGCACGGCAGGGAGCGTTTGGGAGGTGGCCTTGCGACAAAACATCCCGATGCCGATTACCCACTGGGTGTTTTGCCTGCTGGAGGGCACCTTGCGCAACGATTTACTACGAGTGTTGTTACAATCACCGCAAGCCGGAACCAACCGAAACTGACCAGAATTAGCAGAGTCAAAAAAACTAGTAAACTCCGAGCTTTAGGCTTCACTGTACTAATTCCTGATCATTTACCTTGGGGAATCGTGGTGGAGTGTGCTATAAGCGGTTTTGCGTGTTTAAAAGGCGATTTTTTTTCAAGCTGCGGCAGACCTGGTTGCGTCCACTCCTTTTGGGGAGTGAGGCGAGCAGACGATCCGTGCTGGGGCTTAAGAGCGGTCTCTGGCCCTTTTTGGGTGGGTCTGACCTGAAGCTGACGCGTCGTTGGGCGCGTCGTTGTTTGTCCCGCTGTTGTGTGCTTTTGTCCTTGGGCAGCAGCGGCGTGTCTCAGGCAGGAATGTTTGCCGAACCACTCCCCGCAACTTACCCCACTTGGCTTGCCTTTCCCCAAGACTCAAACCCCATTGACTTAGCGCCGTTTTTTCCTTCCGCGCCCCGCTTAGGTTTGGTGGCCGCCGCAGACGCTGTTGTAGTCCCGTTGAATGTCGTTGTGGCGTTTTCCTCCTCATCCTCATCCTCATCCTCATCATCATCCTTCCCCTCGCTTGCGCCACTCAGCGTGCAACAAGCAGTGGTCAGCGGTGTGCACGACGGTAGTGGGAGTCAAAAGAGTAGCACTCTGGTTTCGCGTGGGCAGGAGCGCGCCTGGTGGAGAAGCCTCCAGGATCACTGGGGGGTGCGGTATTTTACTCAGTTCTACGGTCCAGGCTTTATCCGTCCTGAGATCAGTCCCAACCAAAACGGCACGAGTGAAAACCCGGGGCTCTACCTTCAAAACCAAATGTCCTTGCGCTATAAATTTGGCTCCTCGTCGCCCTCAGACAAGGGCCTGGCGCTTGATTTACAGTTCCGTTTTCGGGTATTCTTGAACAACGCCCAGCAGATGCCCAGCTACTCGATCTTGCGCTGGGAGACCCCTCGTATTGGGTTTTCTGGAAGGCTGCTTTCGGGGAAAAACTGGTCCTTAACGGGCGCCGTGAATACCGAGTTTCCCTATTTCTTACCTGAGCCGCTCAGTGGTTACATCGCGCGAGAACGCACGGCGATTTTTACCCCAGGTATGTTCGCTGAGTTGCAATACCAGGAGCCAAGCAGTCGCTGGTCGTTTTTTGCAGTGGTCTCGCCGCGCTATTTTTTCTACTGGCGCAATGATGCAGGCGAACCAGGCTTAAAGTTATCCAACAGCGTGCCGGAAAACAAGCCTGAGTTGCTGCTTGCCTTATCCCCGACGGTGAACTACGACGTGAGCGAAACCGTTCAGATCACGCTAGGTAGTAGTCTAGATTACCGCAAGCAGATCTTATCGGCTTGGAACCCGTTTAACGCTTCCTTAATCTCCAATGGCAAAAGCCCGGCTTGGCGCTTAAGTCCGGTGCCGTTGTTTTTAGGAGTGACGGTGAAAGTCAGTCAGGCGTTCATCCTCACGCCCTATGTCAGTGTCATCCCGATTGCTGCCCAAAGAATTGATGAAGTATCAGGCAGGCAAGGGACCTTCTGGGAGGCCACTTACGTCGGTATGTGGCTACGCGGAGCGCTGTTTTAACGGGCGAGAGAAAAGCAGGTGAGGCGGTTGTACTCGTGGCTAAACAGTCCTGCGAGTATCCTAGCGTAATCATCGCCAAAATGAGTGAGCCTTAGCTTCAAGGAGGTTGAGCTGAGGGTGCAGAAAGTCGATTGCTGAGGCTAGTTCCTGCGCTCCCTCGGCCATCTTTAACTCAAGGAACTCAAGCTCCTGCGTTCGAGAGAGCATTTGAAGGCGCAATGCGGTGTTGCAGCCTTTTTTACAATTGAGATTGATTGGCTAGGGTGTGTGTTTGCCGGCCGTGCAGTGGGGTTGGAGTCTCGCGGTTTGTCCTTTTCTTGTTTATGCTAGGATTTTGCGCTCTTTTTGCTAAACTGCAAGGAAGGGGGGGGCAAAATCCATGAATTTACGGAAAAGAAGCGGGTTTTTAAGCTGGCAGGGTCAGGCAGGTCGGTTTTTGTGCGTGACGGGGATTGTGCTCATGGAAGGTGGCTCCGGCTGGGTCCCCGATCTGTTTGCCGGAGGGGGGCTGGCGGAGAATGCTTCGTTATTTTCCTCGTCGTCGTCTGCGAAAAACCTTCGTGTCGTTGAGCTAGTCAACTTGCCAGCTCAGCTTTTGCGGAAGGTGGGGCAAAGCCTTGCATCCGAAGACCGGGCGCGCTGGATTTGTGCTAGTCAGCAGATTTACCGTGCCGTCTCAGACTCTAGCCATTTACTAGCCATCAGGGCTGCAAAAGACGACTGGCCACAAGACCTCAAGCCGCTCAGTTTTGCGGCGTTTATGGATGGCAAGCCGCATTACCGCTCGAACGCCTTAAATCTGGTTTTGGCCAGTGAAGGTGAGCTAGCTGCGTTCCTCAAGTTTTTGGGAAAACCCGAGGCCCAAGCCTTTAATCGGCTTAAAATCAGCTTTCAAACCCAACCGCAAGTCATTGCCTCAGCCACTTGGGCGTTGCTCAAGTCGGCTGCCCAGCTACAACATCTTGATTTGAAAGGGAACGACCTTGGGCCAAGCGGCATCGGGGCGCTGGCCCTTCACTTGCCTCAGCTCACGCGATTGCAAGGGCTTGATTTGGCGGATAATGACCTCAGGCAAGCAGGGGCAAGCGCCCTTGCCACGCCGCTTGCCGAATTGCAGGAGTTGCGCTGGCTAGGCTTGGCCAATAATGACTTGCGGGCCAAAGGAATCGAGGTTTTAGCGCCTAGCGTTGCCGCGTTGCACAAGCTCAGCACACTGGATCTGGAAGTGAATGACTTTGGGGAGCAGGGTGCGCAATTTTTAGCCAAAGCCCTGCCGTCACTCAAACAGCTCGTGATTCTCAAGCTTGGCAATAATGCGATCGGGGGCGTCAGCGGGGAGGGAGCAGCCAGTCTTGCACTCAGTCTCCCCGCTCTCACCCAGCTCCGCGAACTTCACTTAGCCTTGAATGCCCTAGGCCCTGAGGGCACCAAGCGCATTGTCGCTCAGTTTCCTCGCTTGAGAAAGTTGACCCAGCTGAATTTAAGTCATAACCAGATGGGGCCTGACGGGGCTGAGGCGTTAGCTGAGCACTTACACGACTTACCAGGCCTGACCAAGCTTGATCTCGGGAAAAATGAATTGGGGGATCAGGGTGTGATTTGGATTGCAAGCCAGCTGCAGCAAGTCAAAAAATTGACGGATCTCAATTTGGAGGTCAACGGGGTGGGCGTCGCAGGCGCTCGCGCCTTAGCGACCCACTTGCAGCACGTCACCGGGCTTGAGAGCCTAAATCTCCGCTATAATCGCATTTTGACTGCGGGCGTCGAAGCCTTGGCAACGCAGTTGCCAAAACTACAAGACTTAAAGATGCTCCAGCTTGATGATAACTTGATCATGGATCAAGGGGCAAAAGCTTTGGCTGCTTGCTTTAAGAGCTTAAGTGGTCTCACAACCCTCCACCTCGCATACAACCTGCTGAGGTTTGAGGGAGCGAAAGCGATTGCGGCGCAGCTCGGTGCGCTGAGCAAACTGAAGTTTTTGAGCCTCGGGGGCAATAGTTTGCGAGCGAATGGAGCGCAAGTGGTGGCAAGCAATCTGCATCCTCTCAAGGAGCTCGCCACCCTCTGCTTGAACAATAACAGCCTCCGGGATGCTGGAGCCCTAGCGGTCGCTGAGCACTTGGCTGAGCTCCCAGCGCTTGCGACTCTCGATTTGGGTGGTAACGGCATCGGCAGGCAAGGGGCTGCCGCCCTTGCAAGACGCCTGCCGCAACTGAAAGCGCTCAGAAGTCTCGCTTTTCGCCATAACAAAGCAGGTCTGAGCGAAAAAGACCTCCTGCAGGCAGGTTTACCGCAAGGCTGTCAGTTGCTCTTCTGAGGTTGCGGACCTAGCAGCAGCATCATCCGCATCAGCGTCATCAGTTATCTCCTGAGCTTCCTGACCCTCCTCGTGTGGCAGGGTTGAAGAAAGGTCTGAAGGAAGCGACGGATGAGGCAACGGGCGTTTTGCAGGCTTGAGGCTGGGCGGGTAGATTCGAATTGGCTTTCTAAGCCGGCAGGGTGGCTGGGTCAGGGCATTGTCTGAGGCGCAAATGCCGTTTTCCCAGCAAGCATCGCAGTCTGGGTGATTGTACTGGCCTCGTAACGGCGCGAGTTGCAACACCGCGTGCAGAAAGAACCGCTGAAAGCTGATCAGCTGATGCTCCTGAGTCAAGATTGCTCCCATCTGCTCAGGCGTGAGCTGAGCATGCGTTCGCTGTTGTTGCAAGAACGCTTGGATACCAGGGAGGAGCGATTGAAAGCTCGTCGGGCCTCCTGCGAGGTAATCGGTAGGCGACAAGAGCTCTAAGGAAGCACTGGAGGAATCAAACTCCTCAGCGCTTGCCAGGTGGGGCTTAGGGCTAGATTGCCAGACGGTTTCTTGTGCCTGAAGATCAGTCTTAAGCTGAGTAGTTTCCAGAGCGGCATCTGACCGATCAGTCGCCAGACCGGGCTGAAAATCTTCTTGATGGAAGGCTTCAAAACGCTTTTTGGTCCAAGCCTCTAGAAACGGCCAGTTAAAGTGTAGCTTGATGAAGTGCGCCGTCACCCGGGTGAGGTAGTCCGAAGCGCGGGTAACGGCTTCGGTTTGCTCCGGCAGCTCCGTGTTCTTGAGTAAGGCTGTCAGCTTCTCAAGGCGGACGAGTTGCTTTAGTCGTTTTACGTCTCGCGGGTCAGGCGTCTCAGCGCCGGTGGGATTGAGCGTTAGAAAATCGCGCAGCAGTTTGCAGTCTTGCAAGGTGGTGACCAGCGGTAGGATAGCATCGATGGAGAGACGCAGCTCGATGCTTTGAAGGCGCGAGAGGGAGCCGTTTTGTGAGTCGCTCAGCGCTTGCCGGAGGGCTGCCGGTAGACCTAGGGAAAGTAAGGTCAATGGAAACTGCTGGGTGATGCCCTCAGCCGTAAAGCGGGTAGGGAGGAGTTGCAATTTGACGAGGGCTGTGAGCGAGCGAGAGTCGGCGTACTGCTCAACGTAAGCCATCAGCAGCTTGCGCTGGTGGAGTGAAGGAGTGGCAAAGAGGTTTTTAATCACCGCGGTGCCCTTTTGCAACAGAGTTCCGTGATGCTCCAGAGTCCCAGAAGGCAATTGCGCTAGGAGTTCGACGAAGTGGGGTGGATCGAGCAGGTACAAATGGGTAAAGAAAAAATCAAAGACTTGCCTGAAGACCGCAGGAGGCAAGGCTGATTGACCTGCAAGCAGCAGTTCCAGATTCCTATCTCTCTGGCCAGCCTGGACTTGTGGATCTAGAAACCACTCCGTCACCAGTGCCACCGCTTCGTTGACAGGGAGTAAACTGTAAGGCCAACCCAGCGAGGTTTGCGGCTTGAAGCGGACCTTCATTAACTCCTTTAAAGTGTTAGGCGCCTCTTGCCATTGCCCGGTCCGAAGCAACTGTCTAAGGCTGGAAACTCCCTGAGCGTTGGCTTGCAAGGCATCAGCGCCTTGCAAGATCAGCGCTTGAGCAAAGTCGTACTGGGAAGAAGCTAACGCTCGGTGCAGCGGCGTCTCGCCTGAGGCGCGAACCGCTTGGTTGAGTTTCTGGGCGATGTCTTGCGCAGACCAAGGCGGGTTTTGTTTGGCTAAGAGTTGCGCCAGTAAGGCTTGATCAAGAGCACTTTTCAGCTCAGCAGGTAAGGTTTTCCAGGCCTCCAGGGCTTGGGTGGCTTCCAAGGCGTTTTGCCCTGAAGCATTGGGGGTCAACAAACTAGCCCCTAACACCAACAGCTGCTGTACAAAATCCACCCGACCCTCCCGCAGGCTGCGGTGGAGCAGAGTTTCCTGGCTAAAAGGCTCTAGGTGATTGAGTTTGACACTCAGACACTCGCTCAAAGTCTGAGAAGGGTTGTCACGAGAAGCGCTGTCACGAAGGGGCTCGGTCCGCGCCTCTTTGAGCCACAGTTGGACTAAGCTCAAATCACAAGCAAACTGCAGCGATTTCGGGAGTTGCTCCCACGTCGCAGCCATCAGCTCGAAGGGTGAGTTGCCCTCTGGCTGGCGCTCGAGGGGATTTGCGCCCAGCTGGAGCAAGTTCTCAGCCAACGCATAGTCTGAGCGTTTTAGGCTACGGTCAAGCAAGGCGCTGCCTGAAGAGCAACCTGAGAGGATTGAGGGGCAAGAGAAGGAGTGCGTAAAGGAAGAAGAAAGGGCTGAGAGAGAGGACGGGGAGGCGGAGGAGCGTGCGTGAGTATCAGCTTGAGGCGCATCACCGACTGGCTGTGAGCGCGGCGGCTGAGCGGCGTGCTCTGCGAACCCATCCAGTAAGTTTTTCAGCTGCAAGCGATCTTCCAGGCTTTCCTTAAGAGCAGGCGGCATTTTCTCTAACACTTCCAGTGTTTGCGCCAAATCAAAAGCACTCAAACCTGCTTGGTTGAGGATCAAAGGATCGGCTCCGAGTTGTAACAGCGCTTCGCAATCGCTCCATTCGCTCTCGTTACTTTGTCCTTGCCGCAGTAGCTTGATCTTCGAAAACGCACTAGGAGGTAAAGCAGCGCGCGCAAAACATTGATGCAAGAGAGTATTGCCCGAGAATCGATTCTGGGAGTTAATCAGGCTGCGAGAGCCCGCACCACCCAATGATGCCGGCAGGTGCTTGTTGCCGGTAACGCTGAGCTGACGAACCCGGTGGATTTTGCGGCGATCGGCCATTAAGCTCCAAAAGCGCAACAGAGGAGGGGGAAGCCTGCGCCAGAAAGGAGGATAATCCGCTTCAAGCGTCGCGAGTCCTACAACGTGTGCGTTCGGCCGAGGGCGAACGAGGGGAGAAGGCTCCGCATCGGGTTGAGAGCTTTTCTGCTGGACTTTGTTGTCGTCAGGCGGCTCTGACTCCTGTAGGTGGGGAGTGTTCTTTTGAGTTTGTGCTTCAGGCGAGGGGTATTTAGGGGGGGAGCGAAAAAAGGAGGCGGTGAAAGGAGCTGCAAAAAGAACTGTGGGTGGGAAGAGCAGTTGCGCAAAGGAGAAGTGAGCGAAGGAAAAGAGAAAGACCACAAGGGGTCCAGAAGCAGCCGGGCCTGTGAGAGACCAGCGCGTGTTGGCCAATCTCAAAAGCCTAACGGTTTTGTCTCGGCGAAGCTCAGTAATTCTTCTCTGGTGATTCATTGCGGGGTCCTCCGGGGGCTGGGGTTTTTGCAAGGTGGTTTCGCTCGGACCTTGGCACTGGGGTGACACTCCTCAGGTTGGGGGCGGGCTGAGGGTGGTCAGGGTGATTTTCTAACCCCCGACTGGTTTTAGTAACTCTCAGGCGCCGAGCTGTGTCACGTTGATGAAATTTCACTAAACTGCCGTTTTTACGCTGAGCCATCCCGTCCCGCCATTTAAAGGTGTCGCTCATTGCCCACCTTGCTCTAACGTGACTCTGCACCGCGTTCACTCTCGCCGCGGTTTCTCAAGATTGCTAACAACGACTGCAAGCGGTTCCTGAGTCAGCAAGTGCCAAGCTCTCGAAGGTCTTGTGAAGGCAAGCTTTGCGTGAGACTTTTCTTGTTGCTACCCTCTATAGAATAGCTTGAAGGGGATGTCAAGTTCTTTTGCTGGAGATTGATCTGCAGTAGTTAAAAAAAATCACCAAAATAGGCTTAAACATAAGAAGCATCACTCAAAATAAAAGCAGAGTGGGCGAACAGGGGACACAAAAAGCCGCAAATTAAAATGGCACAGACTCAATCAAGAGCACACAGCCTACTTTTGCATTGCGGGTCACCGCAAAAACAGCAAGGGGTGTTTTTACGGTGACCGCGCAGGATGCGGAGCCCAGGTTTCACTCACTTCCGCCCGCAAAAGGAAAAGAGTCAGTAGTCAGGCTGCTTTCTTAGTAAAAAAAAGCCCTAGCTCGGATGATCTTTAGTCTTTTGAGGGGTCTAGGGGAGGCATTGCCCTTTCATGCCTGAACAAATAAACCGCTCAAATACTGAGCGATCGCTAACGACTCAGGTTGAGTGAGGGTGTCTTGATTTGAAATCGGAAGCGATACGAGCTCACGCGATTCTCTAACCGGTCTCTGAGCGATTGCGGCATCTGATCCAGGAGGCTTAATTTTTGCGCAAGTTCAAGTGCGCTTAAGCCCGCTTTGTTGCGAATCAAGGGATCAGCGCCCAGCTGTAAGAGGAGCTCACAGTTGCTCCAGTCAATACTCCCATTTTTTTTTACAGCAAAAGCGTGAGCTTGGGCTAAACAGCGGTGTAAAAGGGTGTTGCCTGAACGGCGGTTTTGAGTAGTGAGGATACTGCTAGGAGTGCTGCAGGAATGGCGATCTTCACTTGTTTTTTCAGACCAGGTACGAGCACAGTGAATTTTTCTACGATCGAATTTTAAGCTCAGATAGCGCAAAAAGGATGTAGGTAAGACACGTACCAGAGGGTGGTAGTCTGCTTTAATCGTTTCTCTACTGAGCTTTTGAGCGCTGGAAGTAGGGATTTTAGTCTGCTGAGGATTGGGAGCTTGAGAAGATTGTGCCGGTAGAGCAAAAGCAAGCGTCGTTATCAGCAAGCATGCAGGCAGAGTCTTAAGGCCGCGGTTCGAGAATTTCGAGAAATAAGGGAAGCTGTTTCTGGTGCAATCACTGTTTTTCATTTTACGTCTCCTTTACATGGGATGGTTGTTGCGTTTTCTTTTGACTCCGCTTCTTGCATCGTGTGTTCCTTGTTTTGAATGTTAGTCGTCGTCCTTGACACCTGAAGTGATACCTGAAGTGTCTGCTGTGGGCGACCTGATCAGTGATAAGACAAAGATAAGCAACATAAAAAAGCATCTTGCAAAAAGCGAAACACTCGCTTGCAGGAAGAGAAGCATTAAGCAAACTAAAAGGCACGCGCCTACTGTCGGAAGTTTTTGAGCTCCCGTGGGTACAAGGCCCTTCTAAAAGAGTTTGCAGTTGATGTCAACTCCTTGCTTGAGGGTTCCAGGGTCTTGGCTAATCCAGTAAAGCAAACGGCCGAAGGAAACTCTCTTTTACTCTTTCTCGCTTGACAAAAGAGGGCATCGAGAAAACCAGCAGAGGTTCCAGCACTAATCAGAGAGTCCTCCTCGCTTAAAGCGCTAGGTTCTGCCGACAGTGGTAGCTCACTTTTTCGTGCGTACGCGAATCTTCGCCGTGTTTTGGCAAGCGTCTTGATCTTATTGAATTGAGCGGGTAGGGAAATCGCCTCGCCTCTCACCGGAACTGTGGATGAGGGGATTATCCTTCGTAGGAGCGGCATCCGGTCGTGAGGCCTTCGTGTCGATCGGGTTGCGCTTGACTTTGAGTGCCAAACTTTAAAGGGAGAGGTGAGCATCAGTGAGCATCAGTGAGCATCAGGAATTGTGGTGTTTCTAAATTTTTTTGTACTGCTTTCGAGTGGCTAGGACTAGTCAATGAGGGGTTTGAGCTCAGCCGCGTGTGCCGATAGCCAACGTCGCCAACGCTTTCTTTCTTGGAATCTCAAGCCAGTGGGTGTCAAAAAGTTTGCTTCCCAAGCTTCTCAGTAGCGCCAATAATTTAAATAGAAAGCACGACGTTGCTTTTCAAAAAAGTTAAGACCAGAGCGGTTACCCAGTGGTTCTACCTGGCAGCTAAAGAGGGAATTGGGAAAAAAGAGGTGAATGTTATTGCGCGGGGGCCTTTGTCTTGCGGGTGTCCTCGTAGGCGGGGTCAAGGCGACTGAAACACTGGCAAGCAGGCGCGCACTTGACTGGAGAATGATGACCAGTGCAGCGCCAGGAAATTGCCTGATCCCAAGAGGCTGTGCGATAACTCCACTAGGACAGCCTTGAGTGGGTTATGTGCTGTAAAGTCAAGATCCCGCAGTCGTCTTAGGCTTTTTAGCGGCTTTTGAGAGGCTTTGAGGATGCAACGGGAGTCGCAAACGTGAATCCCGCAAACTTGCGCTCTTGCGCGCTGAAGAGGGAAGGTGATCTTCTTGCAGCTGGAGGTGTGCGCGCTTTATTTAGCGTTCACTCTTTAGCGTTCACTCAAGGATAGGCTACCGATTGAATGTCAAGGATTTTTTGTGCTAGGGGATTTCCTCTGGCTGAATTGTTCGTTTGGGAGTGCGCACGCAAGTCAATGAATGCAGCCCTCCTTGCTAGTCGTGCTGATCTAGAGGGGATTGTGTGATGCAAAGAGCACCGGCCCGGTGCGAGCAGGGGCCGGCTATTAGCCTTCTGATCGATGGCTTGCCTTAGCGCTTGTAGTGATCTATTTTTTGTGTTAATGGACGAGCCCGTCCGGAGCTTGTCTTTTTCTTTAGACTTGCTAAGAGGAGGCAAGCTAGGGTGTGACCACCTCATCACCCGACTGCTGTGAGCTTTGTAACCGCTGCTTTTTCTTGGTTACTTCTCCTGCGGCTTGGGGGATTGCAAGCGGATGCGACACTTGGGTGAGCAGACAGATCAGCTCAAGGGACAGCAAAGGGCGCTGTGCGCGCTTTGGATGATGATTTTTTTTGCTGCGAGGGTGCGGCTGATAAGGAGACTGATGAAATTAGGGAAAAAACGAATGAAAACAGCTCACCAGCTGCTTGGACTCAGTGCAGTCATTGCTTGTCTGAGCCAAGGTGCCAACGCTACCCTGCCTTCAGGGGAGCAGCCGACGTCTGGGACAGCCCCGCAGGAGCAGGAGGCTTTTGGGGCGTCATCAGGCCACACATCAGGCCACACAACCTGCCCAAATCCAGATCAGCCGCGGGCTGTGCCAGGGTTTCTGAGTCTACAGCCGGATGCGTTGCAAAAGATTGGTTACGGGCTTGATACCAGGTCTTTTGAGCGTTGGAGTTGCAGCTCAAAGCAGCTCATGAAACTTTTAACGGGATCCTTAATAGGGTCCAAGGTGGCGTTATTTGCCAAGCGTCTGAGCGGCAAGGACTTACTTGCTGAGGTCAGGCCCCTCTCGTATCAGCGCTTTCTGGCGCAGCAGAGCCCCTCCCGCGGGCTTAAGTTGCCTCATGTCTCTAATGCGCTTTTCCTCACGGTGGCATCGCACCAGGAACTCGAACAATTTCTTTGCTCCGAAGATGCGCAAAGCTTTGATCGGCTACGTATTTATCTCATCAATCCCAGGCTTGAAGTCCCACTGACCACCTGGCTGAAGTTCCAGCACTTAAAAGGGTTAGTGGAACTGGATTGGTCTTTCAATCACTTGCAGTCGGAAGGACTCACTCGCTTGAGTCAGGTCCTGCCTGATACCGGCATTCGATCGCTGAACTTAATGGGTAACTCGGTTGCTGACTGGCGTGATCCAGCAGCAGTGGAAGAGTTCACGAGGATGTTACCACACACGCAACTGAGTGATCTTAATTTGATGTTCGATGATCTGCCGGTGGCAGCAGAAAATGCTCTTGTGAGAGCGATGCCTCGTGCTCAAGTCAAAACGGCCTTGCAGGTCCATCGAGTAGTAGCGTTGGTGCGGAGCGGTATCGTGGTTGCCAGTCGCCGAGGGATTCCGCTTGAGGCTGAGCTTGCGGTTCTTTTTCGTGGGCTTGCGGCACTTCCCGCGTTCGATGAGCTGAGTTTGTATAACCTGAAGGGCGACGGGTTATTTCGGCCGCTTGCTCAAAATCTCGTCCTTTGTCCTGGTTTGAAGAGCCTGAGTTTTTTTGAGTATGCCTGCAGCGATGAGGTGTTTGCCGATTTCTCCCGAGCGCTCACTCTGCTTCCCAAGCTGACCAAGCTGCGGTTCGCGGGCAGTTCTCTGGCGATTGGCGGAGTTGCGGCACTGGTCGCCGAGTTTGCTCACTTGCCCAAGCTTGCGCACTTAAGGCTTGATGGCAATCGCTTATCAACCAATAGTTTAGCGGTTTTGGCGGCAAGCTTAAACCAGCTTCCGAGTCTTACGTTCTTGCACGTTTGGGAAAATCACCTTAGCGGAACGGGGTTTAGGACTTTTTTTGCTCACTTGAACCCGACTCCCCAGCTCCTGGAGCTTGCTCTCCAGCGAGGGACTGAGGAGGAAGAGGATGAGGCGGAGGGTGGGGTGTCAGAGAAAGACGTGCTTGCGATTTTCAACGATCGCTTTCGCGATCGTCTGCCTCGTCTCAGACTGCTCGATCTGGGGGTGATTCACCCCCAGCGGTCAGGGAGCTTAAGGCAGGCGACCCCGCCGCCGGGTTGCACTTTGAAATTTGAGTGATCAACGAGGGGGCTGTCTCATAAGCGCCGTGAGTTGCAAGCGTCGGTTGTGTGCTAGGCTATACCGGGGTCGATGGTTGAAGGAGTAGGAGGCTGATTTTTGGCGGCCTTGCTGATGGCATTGGGTTGAGGAGAAGCCTCAAAGGTTTAAGCCTCGTTGAGGCAGAAGTAGGGTAAAATTTTCCGGTGATCAATGACATTAAGTCTTAAAAAATGTCATTGACCACTCTTATTCATGAGCAGACATGCCCTGCCAGAAGCGTTCGGCGCAAGGACGGTGGGGCCGACGTCAAACTAGGGTGCGAGTCGCGGCGGCAAAGTGACAGTAGGAGGTAAGCCGTGCTAGGGGCGTTTGGATCATGAGCGTAAGGCTAAGAAGCGTTGTGATGGGTGAGGGTCGCGAGCTGGGGCGCTAAGTTCTTTAGGGTGCGCAATGACATGAGGGCTTGAACAAGCGCAGTGACCCCTCCTATTTTGAGCCCATGAATGCCGAACAAGAGGGTCAGATCAAAGCCTTCGGTGTTTTTACCCTGGCGCAAGCCTGCGCAGTGGGTCTCAGCCAGTAAACCCTCTCACGCTGGGTGGCCGTAGGAAAGCTGAGGCGAGTAGGTCATGGAATCTACCTTCATCCCGAGGGCGAGCTGGAGGGAGATGTGGGATTTCAAATCGCTTGCGCGAAACTGGGCCCTGAGGTTGCTATTAGGGGGCTTTCGGCGCTGTTTCATTGTCATCGCGTCGAGCAGGTTCCTGGGCACGTTTGGCTGATGGTTTCGCCGCAAAAGCGCTCAAAATTAAGGGGTTACAAGCTAATCCGAACGAAGACCCTGATGGTTCAAGGAGTGGTCAGTAGAAAGGGGTATCGCATCGTCACACGCTTGAGCGCGCCGTTCTTGAGAGGTTAAGGTCTGTCACCAAACTCGGGGAGCGAACGGCAGTCACCGCAGCACGGGAGACCTTGCGTCAAGGCAGGACGACAGAAGCGATGCTTAGAAAGGTCGCTAAGATCTAGGGCCTTGAAGCGGTGCTGCTGAGATATTTTCAGGTGATCGTTCCCTGACGATCAGCGCAGTTCAATCATTAGTAAAAAGGCTTGTTTCTCACTGCGCCAGGTGCGGTCTTAGTGCAAAAATTTTATCTCACGAGCTTGGGGATTTTGAGGGAACAGGGGCTTTTTTTGGGAATTTGCGATTTGAAGGCTTTGTGAGGATCACCGACTTCGCGAGTCTTGACAAGCGCCGCAAAAAGCACCATACTGCAGTTATGTTTGGAATATCAGGCGAGCATCTGCTCATCCTCAGCATTGTGTTATTGATCTTTGGCCCAAGGCGGCTTCCTGAATTAGGGAACACCATGGGAAAAGCCATCCGTAACTTTAAAGATGCTCTTGCAGGGGTGGAAGAAGCAAAGTTTCGTAAGATTGAGGACGCTGAAAAGCCTTCTGATTTGCCGAAGTAAGGGCAGCCAGGGGTGCGTTTTGGGGTCTTTTTGAAGGACGACGAGAGGCTTTTTTAAGAATCCTGTTGAGAGTGTTTTAGAGTAAGGTAGGGGCGTTTGGGCCTGTTGCCAAGCGGAAAGCATTCTTTTCCCGCTGGCAAGCCGGGATAGCGCGCGGCTGGCCAGGTCGGACTGGTGCTGAATTGAATCAAACCTAAAACTTCACGAGCTTATTTTCTATGGGTCCTTTTTCTCCTTCTTTCCCCTCTAGACCTTCTTCTCCCTCGTCTCCCTCGTCCATTGACGAGAAAAATTTCACCCAGTATCTCACCCGTCAGGAGATTGATCTTGCGGTGCAGTCCTTGGCTGATAGAATTAATCAGGATTATGAGGGTCAAGAAGTGGTCTTAGTCGGCGTCTTGAAAGGCGCGCTCTTGTTGGTGGCGGACTTGGTGCGCAAGCTCAAAGTCTCTTGTGAGGTAGAATTTGTCAGGCTTTCAAGTTACGGTAAGGCCCGCACCTCAAGCGGCACGGTGACGATGCTGCAGGACATTCAAGTCGATATCCGCGGCAAACACGTCTTAATCGTTGAAGAAATCATTGATAGCGGCCGAACGCTGAAGTTCCTTTATGATCGCCTGCAAGCCGCAGGCCCTGCGTCCGTGGAGATTGTCACCTTGCTGGATAAGCACGCCAAGCGAGTGGTTGAGGTCTCGGTGAAATACGTCGGCAAAGCGATTGATGATCAGTTTCTGGTCGGCTACGGCTTGGACCTGGAAGAATACGCTCGCAACCTGCCTGACATCTACTACCTGAAGTATCCTAATTAACTGAAAACGGCTGTTGTTTTGCTTGAGGCGAGTCTGATCGCGTTAGCTTCTTACGGAGGCTTTTGTTGGGTCGTGCCTGACGTCATCGCTGCTGCTCTTTGCTTTAGGTTCTAAGAAACTCACCCTACATGAGACGCGGCTGAGAGCTGGCAAGATGGTGTGTTTTGTCGGCGTAGCTTTAAAGTGTGCTCCCGAGCAGCAGGCTTGAGATCAAAGGCCGTAGTCTAGCCCTTTTTTTTCACTCAAGTCTACTGCTCGAAGGCTTTTTTTCACAGATTTTTTGGTCGTGCGTTGGTCGTTAGAACGCGGTATCAAACACCACAGCACTACGATGGGCTTCAAAACCTTTTTGATACTCGGTGACGCGTTTTTCAAAAAAGTTGGTGAGCGGCTGGACATCTTGTAAGAGCATGAAGGAGAAGGGGTTGGTGGAGAAGTATTTCTTCTCAAACCCCAACTGAGCTAAGCGTAAGTCGGCACAGTGCTCCAGGTATTCGCGCATTAAGTGGATCGATAGCCCTGTGACCCCTTCTGATAAAGCATCCGCACAGAACTCCAGCTCCACTTGGATTGCTTCTTCAATCATGAGGTAAACCTTCTGTTGCATCGCGTCGTGAAACAGATGCGGGTACTCTATTCTGAGTGCCGCAATCACCTGCATCGCCCCTTCAATGTGCAAGGTCTCATCACGGAAGATCCAGTTCGTGGCAGTGGCTAGCCCCGGCAGCAAGCCACGACTACGCAGAAAGTAGACGTAAGCAAACGAGCCAAAAAAGAACAGCCCTTCCACGCAGGTGGCAAAGCAGATCAAGTTCTCAATGAACTGCTTGCGCTTGTCGTCCGTGTCGAGGCGATCAATGGTGTTGATCGAGTCCATGTACTTGAAGCAAAAATTAGCCTTGTTGCGGACAGAGGGAATGGTCTTATAGGCATCAAAAGCTGCCATCCGGTCGCTCATTTCTGGGATGTATTGATCGACCAGCAACAAGTAGGTCTCGACGTGCAGCATTTCGTCGTAGAGTTGTTTGCCTAAAAACATGCGGTACTCAGGTGAATTGATGTGTTTGTAGAAGTTGAGCACCAAGTTGTGCGCGACCAGATTGTCAGCGGTGGCAAAAAAAGCTACTAAGCGCTTAATTAAGTGTGCTTCTTGGGGGGTGACTTTATCGCGTAGGTGCTCAAAATCAGTGGAGAAATCCAGCTCATCGGTGGTCCAGGTGTTGCGGACGGAGTCCTTATAGAGCTTGAAAAACTGGGGATAACGCATCGGTCTTAAGGTTAAGTTAATTTCAGGATTTAAAATCATTGGCAAGCCTCACAAGATGTTGGGGTTTCTAAAGAACAGCTCAAGGCATCTTGAGCCGCGTTGGTTGGATTAACGGTCAAGCCGCTCGCAAGGGTGGGCGGTTGACTGACGGTAGTTTTTTGAATACTGGTTTTGGCGCGAGACCTGAGGTAGTAGGTCGTTTTCAAGCCCTGTTTCCAGGCATACATATACATAGAGGATAGCTTACCTATGTTAGGGTTTTCAACAAAAAGATTCAAAGATTGTGATTGGCAGATAAACGTCGAGCGTAGTACCGCCATGTCAATCAAGTCCTTTTGTGGGATTTCCCACGTGGTCTTGTAAATGTCCCGCAGCTCCTGAGGAATCTCCGTGATGCCTTGGATCGAGCCATCCGCTGAGATGATCAGATTCTGGATGTGGCGATTCCACAAGTTTAGTTTCTTCAAATCATCAATCAAGTAGCGGTTGACTTGTAAAAACTCGCCACTGAGCGTCTCGCGCTTGAAAAGATTGGAGATCTGCGGCTCAATGCTCTCATAGCTGCCAATAATCGAAGCAATGGTGGCAGTCGGAGCCACGGCAATCAGTAGACTGTTGCGCAAGCCGTTTTGCTTGACTTCCTCTGCTAATTGCTCCCAATCAAAGTGCAGCTGCGGGTGAATGCTCTGGGTGGTTTTCGCTAGTTGCACTTGCAACTGCCCGTGCGCATAGCGAGAAGCCGCAAAAGCCGGGAACGATCCTTGGGTTTTTGCAATCCGCATCGAGGTTTTGATCGCCTGGTAGTAAATGGTCTCAGCAATGCGGGTGGAGAGGTCTTTGGCTTCTTGGGAAACAAACGGCAAGCGCATCTTAAAGAAGGTGTCTTGCAAGCCCATCACCCCCAAACCGATCGGTCGCCATTTGGAGTTGGAGGTCTTGGCTTCCGAGGTCGGATAAAAGTTAATGTCAATCACCCGGTCAAGAAACTGCACCGCCGTATCAACCACCGCCATCAACCGCTCAAAGTCAAATTTTTGCGGACTAACCACAAAGCTGACTAAGTTGACGCTTCCTAAGTTGCAAACCGCCGTCTCCGTTTCCGAGGCCACCTCTAAAATCTCCGTGCAGAGATTGGAGCTGCGAATCACTTGACCAGGCTCAGCCGTCTGGGCCGAGCGCAAATTGGACTTATCTTTAAAACAAATCCAGGCATTACCCGTCTCAGCCAGCGTCTGGAGAATACGGGCATAAAGCGCACGGGCTGACAAAGTTTTAACGACTTTCCCGACTTTTTCGTACGCCTCATAGCGACTTTCAAAGGTCGGACCAAAGGTCTGCAGCAAGTCCGGCACATCGTTGGGGGAAAATAGACTCCAGGTACCATCGCTTTCCACTCGTTTCATGAAAAGATCCGGAATCCAGAGCGCTAAGTTCAAGTTGTGGGTCCGGCGTTCATCGTGCCCGGTGTTGCCTCTCAGCTCTAAGAAGGATTCAATGTCGGCATGCCAGGGCTCTAAGTAAACCGCAGCAGCTCCTTTTCTTTTGCCGCCCTGGTTGACCGCGTGCACCGAAGAGTCAAAAACCTTCAGAAAAGGAATAATGCCGTTACTGAGCCCGTTGGTGCCCTTAATGAGCGAGCCTGAGGCGCGCACGGGGGTCCAGTCAATCCCGATCCCACCTGAGTATTTTGATAACTTCGCAGAATCAGCAATCGCCTTGTAAATACCCTCTAAGCTATCTTCGCCGACCGTCAGCAGGTAACAGGAACTCATTTGCGGATGCTGGGTGCCAGAGTTGAAGAGGGTGGGGGTGGAAGGTAAGTACGAGAATTGACTCATCAAGTCGTAAAGCTTCACCGCCTCTTCAATGTTGTGGGATAACCCCAGCGCCACACGCATGAAAAACCACTGCGGGCGCTCAATTCGTTGCCGCGTCTGGGGGTGTCTTAAAAGATAACGATCAGCCACGGTTTTTAGCCCAAAGTAATCAAAAAGGTCGTCCCTTTCATGCCTGATTGAATACTCAATCGTTTGCACTTCGGCGCGGGCTAGCGCAACGGTGGTGGGATGCAGTAACTGAGTTTCTGCTGCAATTTCAATGTAATCGCGGAACGCCCGCTCACGACCCACTTCCTTGCGGATACTTTCAGACAGCATGCGAGCGGCCACTTTGGAGTAATTCGGCTCATCCATCATCAGCATCACCGCATTGGCAATCGACAACTCGTCCAGTTCCTGGGTAGTGCTGCCATCGTGCAGGCCGTGGATAGTTCTTTTAGCAATTTCAATGGGTTCAACTCGGTCAAGCCCGCGACAGGCGCGGTTGACTGCGTGAAGAATCTTTTCAATTTTAACGGGCTCACGCGCGCCGTCTCTTTTAATGACCTGCATAGAGTTCTTTCCTTTAAGTTAATTTCCGTATGACCACTGAGTGTGATGAAATCCTCATGCTGAGGGTAACGTCTTCTCTGGCAGACTTAAGCGCGCTTTACCTACTCTTTTCAAGGTCTTGCGTGCGTGATAGGGTGAGCCGTGTGGGATCAAAAGCTGAGGGAGAAAGCATTCACTACTTTTTGAGGTGACGCTTCTTGTTCTTCTCGTTTTTACGCTCGCGGGCCGCCTTGGGTCAGCTTGCTTTTGCGGAAGGGTTGACCGTTTTTGATCCCGGCACTCCTCAAACTAACTCTTGCCGGGTTTGAGATCAAGAAAGTTTCGCGCTCCTTTGTCGTTTTATTTTTTTCCAGCCCTCCGCTTTTCCGATCTTGCTTTCCGGGGGGCCAAGGAGGTACACTTAAGAGTGTGAGGGAGGGTTCGTTGCTCTATGGGTGTTTATACTCGTTTTAAAAAAAATCCAGATGGTTTGAAGCAACTGGTCGAGCTGATCGAGAGTGCGCCTTTGTCTAGGCGTCAAAAAATGATCGATGTCGGGATGGAGGAAGATCCTGACTATACCAGAAAAGCCTTGCAGTATGTCATGGTTTTTGAGGATATCTTGCAACTTTCTGATCAGGAGTTGGTGGAGGTTTTAGCAGAAACTCCAGCAAGGTTCATAGCTTACGCTATTTTTCCTTGCTCAGAAGAGGTCAAAGCGCGCTTCCTCAAGTTGACTCAGTCTAAGGTGCTGGCCGACTTCAAAGAGGCCTTAGCTGAGCCGAAAGTTTCAGAAAGCATGATTTCCGGTAGTCAAATGAAAGTCATTGAGGCTACTCGTAAATTAGTGCGTAAGAATAAAGTGAAGCTAAAAAAAATTCCTTCTTAATGCGTTCTGACCTAGCCTTGCTCGGTGATTGCCGCAAGGCTAACGCTTGCACGGCAATAGTTCGATCAAAAGCGAGTGTTGTCTTAGGAAGGAGCAGAAGGAGTTTCAGATGCAGTCGTCGGATTTATCGCCATGTCCCAGAGTTCGCGGGAAAATTCGCGTGCCTGATGAATTTCTTGCCACAAAGCAGGCTGGTAGCCTTGCGGGCCGCTTAGTACTTTTTTTTCCCAAGCCACGGTGTCTTCGTGAAGCGCAGTTAACGCTACCGAAGCTCCCTGGGAGTGAAAAAGCGTGAGGTACTTAGCGCGATCAAAATTAAAGGCTTCCATTGGCTCTCAGTCTACCCAAAAAAGTAGCTGTTTGGCAAGGGTTACTGCGCACTTTTTGTTTTTTTACCTCGCAGGCCTGAGTGGGGCTCCTGTCTCGCAAGCGGCGCCTGTTCCTCCTGTCTCTCAGCCGCAAGCTTTGACGCGCGCCCAGTTACTTGCCTTGCCGCCTGCCCAATTTAAGGCCTATTTAACGCGCAGGTTAGCGGCAGAGCGCGTCAGGTCGCATTGGCCGCATGTCAGTTCCGCCTTAGAGTTGCCGCTCGGCCCACATCTGGAATGGTTCGAGGGCATGGAGGGCCTCAATGTTAGACACGAGTCTGGGAAAGTGCAGCTTTACCGTTATCGCCAGCAGGCGCTCTTGCATGAAGATGTGTTCCAGACCGGACCCAAGGGTTGGGTGCGCTTGAGCTTTGAAGGCGCCGAAGCGGTGATCGGACCGGGGACGACAGTTGAAGTGCTCTTGACGTCCTATCTCACGTCTGGCGGGCAGAGGGTGCATTTAGCGGGTTTACGGCTAGAAAAAGGCTGGGTACGGGTGCTCGCAACGCCTCAGGCCCGCGTGTTGCTGCAACTGCCTAGAGGGGTGGCTGCGGAGCTTCAGGGGGCTGAAGCCGTGTTTGAGGCTGGTGCAGCCAGTGGCGCGGAGGTTGCGATGTTATCGGGTCATCTGAAGATGGCCGCAAGCGTTGGCGCGCTGGGAAAGCTGCAAAATGCGGTTAAACTGAATCAAAACCAAAGAATGGTGCTGAAGCCCTCTTCCTCCCTCAGTCTCTTGAAGCCAGAAGCGCTGGACGTGGCTCGCGTGAATGCGGCTCTTGCGAATCGTTTTCCGAGGATGGCTGCGATCTGGGCGCAAGTCTTGGCGGCCACGCGAACGGGCGCAGATCAAGTGGCGTTTCACAACTTGCGGGCGTTACAAAAGAAGGCTACTGAGCGCGTGCAGCAGATGAAAGTTGCCAAAGGCAAGTCGAGCTAGTCGCTGAGGGCTGTCAGTCGAGGTCCCCTCAGTCTCAAGTCGAGAGGCCAACTTTTCAGGTCAAATTTTCAAGAAAAAGCGTTGTCGAGCACTCAACCTCTGGGCTTGAGCAAGACCGCGTGCCGGTGGTCATGAGACGCAAAGGGCAGCAGGCTGCACAAGAACGCTTCGCAAGTCAGCGAGCAGCGCGGAGGGGGAGTGAGGAGACTGTTGCAACAGGCAACTCTTGAGGGCCACGCAGCAGATGACAGCGCAGCAGACGGACAATATAGAAGGACAATGTAGAGGGACAATCAAAAAAAAGATGATAAGGACCAGGCAAGGATAAAAAAAGTGTTGATGCCCCTGGCGGCTGCCTGATCTTCAAGCAGGCTTCGTTCATGATACCTTCGTTAGGTCTTTGTCTGCAACTGCTGGCTGCTCTGCTGGGAGGGGTTGCTTTTTGTTATGCGTTCTTCGGGGTAGGCGCGAAGAGGGCTCACGGGTCACCTGATTTCATGCGATCGAACTTCAAGCGATCGCGTGAGCCGTCTAGCGATGGGGGATCGACAAGCTCACCCTTACCAGCTCCTCCTCATGGCCGAGCGGTCCATTGGGACGGAGTTTTCCGGAGGTGGGCCGTCTGCTGAGGGCTTCTCGTCTACTTGTGCCGCTTGCGGGGTTTTGGGATCGCCCGTGAGGGCTGGTGAAGGATGGCGTTTCTTCACCTATCAGTGGTTGCATGCGGGTTACGTCTCCTGCCTCTTGAACCTTTCGGCTGTCGATGCGCTAGGTTTGCTGAGCGAGCAGCTGATGGGTTGCAAAATGACTCTCGGCTTGTATCTGTTCTCAGGCGGGGTCGCAGGAGGGTGGATGTTCTGCGTCCCTGACGGTCAGCCTTCCCCGCCCGTTGTCCCGGGCGAGGGGGTCAGATAAGGGAGAGACGGTGGGTGTATCTGGGGGTGAGTGCGTGCGCCTAGGAACTTTGTCAAGCCTCAAGCGAGAGGCAGGATTGCAGCGATCCAAGGGTTTCGCGTTATCACCACCACCACCACTAACCGACGCATCGCTTTGCAATCGCAACGTCACTCCGTCTGAGAGCGGCTACGAGAGGGAAAAAAAATGACCGCGCCTCAAGTGACCCAAACCGTCAGCAATTCGCATCAGAGTCATAAGAGGGGCGATAACTCGTCGGCGTCAAGAGGCGCGAGCGGTTACAGCGTCTCTGGGGTTCTCCTCATGAGGCCCTGGCTTCTCTTTGATCGGGCGTTGCTCCTCAGTGCCTTGACTCTTTTTACCTTGACTCGTCCTCCTGGCTCCCCGCTCCTCTGGCTGGGGGTGTGCTCGCTTGTCGCCCTTCTAGGTTTTTGGCTGAGCGCTGTTTTTCGGAAGAAAGCTAGGCTGATGGCTCAGCTTGCCGGGGCGGACGCTGAAGCCTTTGAGCAGGCGATCAGCCAGGAATTGGGGGAAGCGGCGGGTGGGGGTGGGGTGGTTTTTGCCCCTTCCCTTTTGATTCCTTCTTTGATCAGGATCAATAGCGTGGTTTTGCTTCTTGGCATGGTGGTCGATGAGTGGGGTGGAGGAGGAGAGGGTGCTTTTAACGAGCAATGGGGGGTTCATGGTGTTGCTTTGATGCGCGGGGAGTACTGGCGTCTTTTCAGCTATCAGTGGCTGCACGGCGGGGTGGTGCATTTCTTGTGCAATATGGTAGCGCTAGCCTCGCTGGGCCCCTTGTGTGAACGGTTTTTCGGTTGGAAAACCACCTTGTTCTTTTATCTTTTAGCGGGGCTGGTGTCGGGGTGCGTCATGGGAATGGTGCATCTCAATGCGCTAGGGATGGGGGCGTCAGGGGCTATTTTTGGTCTTTTTGGGGCAGCCACCGCGTTTTTACTCTCACGCCAGCCGCAATCCTTGGGTCCGGTGCTCACTGACCTCAAGCGGCGCTTAAAAGTGAGTCTCATGCAAAACTTAGCCCTGAGTCTTTTGCCGGGGATCAGCTTGGCGGGACATTTAGCGGGTTTTATTACGGGTTTTTTGGCGGGCTGGGGGTGGCGTCGGTGGCGGCCAGCCGCAACCGGAGGCGATGGCGGAAAAGCCGAGATTTTTTGAAAAGAGCGGAACTCTCAGCTTAGAAGCGTGGGTCAGTTTTTTTTCGTTTGTAAAAGCTGATAGACATCGGTCGCCTGTTGGGCATTGAGCCAAAACCCAGGCGTCGTTCCAAAGGCGGCTCCGAGTTGGAGGGCTAGCAGCAGGCCGACGGCGGATTTTTCTTGCACAACGAGCTTGATGACTTGCACCTCGCAATCGAGATGATCAGCAAGTTACTGCTGCGTCAGTTTAAAAACTCGAGGAGCAGGAGCTCGCCCGGGCTAGTGGTTTTTTCGGTGGTTTTCAGCTCTCAGTCACACCTTTCTCATAGGTCTTTGGCGGTGGGTTGGACCCGGGGTTTTGAGTGGTGGTCAAGGCGTTCTGGGTCAAGGCAATGACACTCCTAGACGTCAGCCTCGCTTTTGTCTGCTGCCTGCAGATCTGGCAAGTATCTGGCGCTTTGACTCTGAAGAGTCCTAAGGCTTGTTTATTACATTAAAAAGTATAAAAAAAGGGGTTCTCTCAGTACTTTGCAGGCGGAGGGTATTTTTGGGCTTAAGCTTTAAAGTTAAGTGGGAGCTTGAAAAAACCGATCTGCAAGCGAAGGTGTGGGGGGGTGCTGCAGCGTTGGGTGGGACGTCCTGGGGTCAACACGAAAGCTTAGAGGAAAGGACTGTAAGGCATTGAAGGAACGAGCAATTCAACTAGAAGTCACGCAATTAAGCCAGGCTGAGCTTGAGGACGACGAGTTCGAGTTTGTGGAAGTGGAGCAGGCGACGACGCCTGCTGGGTTCTGGCTGCGGGCGGGAGCTAGTCTGGTTGATTTCGCCATTCTTGGGATGGCCGTGATTGTTTTGATTCTTTTGGGGCTGGGGCTTGAGCTGATCCGGATCGATCATTTTTCATCAGATCTTCAGTCCTTTTTCGGTTGGCTAGGGCTTTTTGGGCTTGGTTGCCGGGTGATGGCAGAATCGCGCTGGCAGGCTACCCCTGGCAAGATGATCTTTGGCGTGAAAATCCTCACTGAGGAGGGCGAGCATGCTTCTTTTTTGAGGATTCTCGGGCGCAATTCGGGGAAGTGCCTGTCAGAGATACTCTTGGGGCTAGGGTTTTTCATGATTGGGCTCAGTGAGAGTAAAAAGTCCTTGCATGATCGCCTCTCTGGCACGCAAGTGCTGGTGATGGGTGAGGGAGCAGAGCGGCTGAACCGAGCGCTCTTTTGGTCCTTATCAGTGACGCTCGCCTACGGGGTGATGTTACTCGGTTCTGCGGCAGGAATGGCTTTCTACATGCATACTCAGGGCTTCAAGGCGTTCGCAGGCCATCAAGGGGCTTTTCAGGGATCTGCGAACGCTGTTTCCGGCAAAAAGGCTGGAGTGGTTGCTACGCAGGCTGTAGGAAAAGTGCCTGGGGAGGACGAGATTCTAGTTCGCGTCAGGCAGCGGCTGCAGGGTAATTTTCCCTACTTAGTGGCCATTCGATCGGGCGGGACGCTGCTTGCGCTCAGTCAACAATTGCATTTTCTCTTTCCGGTGCTTGTTTTTTCCGGGCCGAGCCTAGCAGTGGATTGGGGCGTCATGCGGCAACGCTTGGAGCGCTTTGGCTTTTAAGTCAGGTTTTGACGCAAACAGCCTTGCCTTGCGGCAGGTGGTTGGGGTGAGATAAAGTGGTGGTTTGAGGGAGAAGGCAGGAAACTTGCAGAGCAAGTAGATTGGTCGGGGCGGCGGGATTCGAACCCACGACCCCTTGCTCCCAAAGCAAGTGCGCTAGCCAGACTGCGCCACGCCCCGATAAATCGAGTCTTTACCGTATAAGAAAAAAACCGATCGGTCAAAAAAAAAGATGTTCAACCTTACGATTAGCGACTAAAGTAAGCTGACAATGCAAACTCATGTCGTGATTATTGGTGGTGGCTTTGGCGGCCTAACTGCAGCCAAAGGTTTAGCAAAATCAAATGTCAAGGTAACGCTGATTGATCGCAGCAATCATCACTTGTTCCAGCCCTTGTTGTATCAAGTGGCCACAGCCGGTTTATCGCCTGCTCAAATTGCTGCTCCTATTCGCTCGATCTTAAAAGACCAGAAAAATGCTGAGGTGGTGCTTGCTGAAGTGCAAGGCATTGATCCTAAGAGCAAAAAAGTATTTTTTAAATCAGGGCTCAGCGGTGAGTCGGAGGTTTTACGTGGCCCGACGCGTGAGCTGAGTTACGATTATTTGATCCTCGCGACCGGGTCGACTTACAGTTACTATGGGCGCGACGGCTGGGAGAAGTTTGCTCCGGGGTTAAAGACGGTGGTGGATGCCACCAAGATTCGCCGCAAAATCTTACTGGCCTTTGAGCATGCTGAGATGGAGCCTGATGTCGAAAAGCAGAAGGCTTTGCTCACCTTTGCCTTAGTAGGCGCCGGTCCTACGGGTGTGGAGATGGCAGGCTCGATTGCTGAGCTGGCGCATAACGTTTTAAAATCTGATTTTACCCATATTGACCCCAGACACGCCCGGATTATCCTGATTGAGGGGGGTCCGAGGATCTTGGCTGGATTTCATCCCAGTTTGGCGCAGCAGGCTGCGGCGAAGTTGCAGCAGCTGGGAGTGGAGATCATTTACAATCGTCCGGTTCGGGAGATTGATGAAAATGGGGTGCAAGTCGGTGAAGAGCGGTTTCATGCTAAGACGGTGATTTGGTGCGCAGGCGTGGTGGCCTCGCCGGTTGGCCAGTGGTTGGGGACGGCTTTAGACCGGATTGGTCGGGTGGTGGTGGGCCCGCACTTGGAAGTGCCTGAGTATCCTGAGGTTTACGTGGTGGGTGACTTAGCGGCGGTGAAGGTGAAAGATAAGCCTTTGCCGGGCGTGGCACCGGTTGCTCTCCAAGAGGGCAAGTATGTGGCCAAGCGCATTCAGGGCTTGGTGGCAGGACAGTCCCCTCAACGGGTCTTTAGGTACTTTGATAAAGGTTGGCTTGCCACGGTGGGAAGATCGTTTGCGATTGCTGAAGTGGGGCGAATACGCTTAGCCGGTAGGTTTGCTTGGCTGATGTGGGTCGGCGTCCACGTTTACTTCCTCATCGGCTTTCGCAATCAGTTTCAAGTCATGTTGGAGTGGATTTGGTCTTATTTGACCTTCCAGCGCGGTTCGCGCTTGATTACCGTGGAATCGGAAAGTGGCGAGCCGCTAAAAAAGCTAGGTTGAAAGCGGTGATGAAAAAGCTCTAGGATCCTCAAGAGGTCCAAGCTTTGGGTGGACGAGTGGGAAGGGTGCATGAAGCAATACTTACAGTTACTCGAAGATGTGCTGCAAAACGGGGTGGTGAAGGGCGATCGCACCGGTACCGGGACCTTATCGGTTTTTGGTAGGCAGGTGCGCTATAATCTGGCGCAAGGCTTCCCGCTTGTGACCACCAAGAAGTTGCATATTAAGTCGATCCTGCATGAGCTGTTGTGGTTTCTAAGCGGTGCGACTAATATTAAGGTTTTGCAAGCCAAGGGTGTAAAAATATGGGACGAGTGGGCGACGCCTGAGGGCGAGCTTGGGCCGGTATATGGTTACCAGTGGCGCTTTTGGCCGGATGGGCGGGGCGGGCATATTGACCAAATGGCGCAACTGATCGCAGGACTCAAGGCCCGACCGGAGAGTCGTAGGCATTTGTTTCATGCCTGGAACGTGGCATTTTTGCCGGATGAGACGAAGAAGCCTTGGGAAAACGCGGCGCAAGGCAAGATGGCGCTTCCTCCTTGTCATTTGCTCTATCAGTTTTACGTGGCAGGCAATAAGTTGTCCTGTTTACTGTATCTTCGCTCGAATGATCTTTTTTTAGGCAACAGTTATAATACTGCAAGTGTCGCTTTTCTCACGCACATGATTGCCCAGCAATGTGGCTATGAGGTGGGAGAAGTGATTTTGTCGCTAGGCGATTTGCATCTCTATCAGAATCATCTGGAGCAGGCGAAGTTGCAGTTGACGCGCGAGCCGCGGGCGCTGCCGCAGCTCGTGATCAAGCGGAAGCCTGAGTCTCTGTTTGATTACCAGTTTGAGGATTTTGAAATCGTCGGCTATGACCCGCATCCGCACATTGCCGCGCCCATTGCGGTGTGAGGTGGGTGAGGGTGTTTGGCGAGGGGGTGATTTTTTGCGGGGATCAAGCGTGTGATGAAGGATCGGCAGTATTTTACTGACATCAACGGTGATGGCACGCTAGAAGTGGCGATCATGCTTTTTGATAAGGGTAACCCTATGACCCGGCGGGCTTTGGTTGTTACGGTGAAAGCCGATCGCTTGGAATGTTTGCGTGCGAAGGCGGATTATCATCTGGAGCCTGATTGCAATGTTTTTCCGTGAACCAACGTAAAACCAAGATAAGTGAACGATTGAGGGAACAAGAGTGGCCTGCGGTCATTCAAGCGTATGTTCGCTCCCAAGGGCCGTTGGGTGTGCAATGGCTTGCGCGACTTCAAGGGGTGCTGGCTGATTCTTGCTCAGGAGTGGGAGCTCACGTTGGGGGAGTTTCTTTTTAGGGGAACAGAAAGTCTAGTGCTTGCAGCCACTGCGACTGCCAGTGGCAAGCGCAGTGGCCTGCAGCTTACTTTTCCGGGTGCGCTTTATCCTGAGTGAGAACGCCAAACCCTGCTCGCTGCAGCCGAGACGGGGGCCTACGAGCAAGTGCAAAGGTTTGACGCCAAAAGAGGCGCGCTTCTACTGGAGCGGCTGGGTCCTCAGTTGCACCAGATCGGCCGCAAGTCGGTGGACTTTCAGAGGGCCGTGATTTAGGCGACCCTCAAGCAGGCGTGGTGTGTGTTGCCTGCGGGGCTGGAGATTTTCTCGGGGGCTTGCAAGGCACAAAGTTTAATGGACCTGGTGACGGAGTTAGCCGGTGGGGGGGGGCAACCTTGCCAAGCTCGAACGATTGAGGCTGCGGCTCAGTGTGGGAGGTTGCGTCAACGGGCCTTTGAGGCGAAAAACGCGGTCTTGAATCACGGTGATGCCCATGCCTGGAACACGCTCTGCTGTGGCAGAGAGTAAGGATCTAACCCGCTTTAAGCTGATTGATCCTGATCCGGTCTAGGCTGAGAAGGCTTATGACTGGGGCGTTTTGATGCGCGCGTGGAGTTCCGAGTTGTTGGAATCAGGGGATACGGCGGGTAGCGCTCGCGCCAGGTGTTTGCGTTTGTCTCAGCTCACGGGCCGCTCAGCGGACAAGAGCGTGGCGATTTGGCAGTGGGGATTCTTGCAGCGCGTCTCCAATGGGCTGTTGTGCTTGAAAAACCCAGCGCTTGCAGACGAAGGGCGCAAGATGCTCGCCGTGGCTGATGCCTGCTCGGCGGGTGACGCCGTCCACTTTTGAAGGGGGCGGTCAGAAGCTAGGTGAGTGAGGGAGTGACCTCGCAGAGCCCTCAGTGAAACTCAGGTAAACCAAGTCAAAAAGGCGAGTGGATGCAAAACGAGGGTCAGGTGATAGAACGAATGTCTTTAGGAGCGTCAGCCGGTTTGCGTTGGCGCTTGATTGTGGCGGTGGCTGAGGGTGGCGTGATGGGTTTGCGGGGCCAGATCCCTTGGCGCATCCCTGCTGATTTGCGGCGATTTAAGACGTTAACCTCGGGATTTCCCATGCTGATGGGACGCAAGACCTTTCAATCCTTGGGGCGCGTGCTGCCGGGGCGGGAGCACTGGGTGTTGTCGCAAGATCAAGGCTATTTGCAAACGCTTGAGCAGCAGCCGCATCCGCAAGTCAGGGGATTTGCCGATCTTGACGCGGTTTTAAGCCACTGCAAAAGGCATCAGTTGCTGGACTGCTTTGTGATTGGAGGCGCACAGATCTACCAGCTGGCGTTGCCTTGGGTGGATGAGGTTTACTGGACCCAGGTTCATCTGCAAGTGGAAGGTGACGTGAGTTTGCCTGGGGATTTTTTACGGGATTTTGAGGTCGTCTCGCGCGAGGATCATCCGGAAGACCAGGTGAGTTACTTGCTACTTTATCGTCGTAAGGCAGTGGCTCGCTAAAAAAAAAATTTGCGTTTCCAGTGGGGGTAGAGAACTGTTTGGGGGATTACTCAAGGGTGTGCTAGAAGAGGCAAAGCTTATGATTCATCTCACCCAAGTCACTAAACAGTACGGCTCAAAGATTCTTTTTCAAAACGCCAGTTTTCAAGTCAGGCCGCACGACAAGATTGGCTTGGTGGGACCCAATGGCGCGGGGAAAACTAGCCTTTTTCGCTTGATCATGCGTGAGGAGCGAGTCGATTCTGGCTCAGTCAACATTGCCGAGCGCCTAGTGATTGGCTATTTCTCGCAAGATGTCGGAGCAATGCGCGGGCGATCGGCTCTAGAGGAAGTGAAAGCCGGTGGCGGGAAGGTCTCGCTGATTGCAGCTGAGCTTGCCGAGCTGGAGCGGCAGTTGCAGCAATCCGAACACACGCCCTTATCGGATCTGGCGCTTGAGCGTTTACTGGAGCGTTACGGCGAACTGCAGTTGGAATTTGAGCAGCGGGGGGGGTATGATTTAGACTCCCGCGCCAAAGACGTACTGACGGGCTTAGGGATCGGGCCTGATGACTATGATCGCCCGGTTGAGCAGTTTAGCGGTGGCTGGAAGATGCGCATTGCGTTGGCCCAGATCTTAGTCTTGAGTCCTGACGTCTTGCTGATGGATGAGCCGACCAATCACTTGGATTTAGAGTCGATTGTTTGGCTTGAGGAGTGGTTGCAGGGCTTCAAGGGTGCTTTAGTCATGACCAGCCATGACCGCGAGTTCATGAACCGCATTGTCAGTCGCATCACCGAAGTGGCCCAGCGCACCATTACCACTTACAGTGGCGATTATGAGTTTTACCTCAAGGAGCGCGAAATAAGGCGCGCCCAGTTGATTGCCGCCCATCAAAAGCAACAAGACATGCTGGCTAAGGAAGAAGAGTTCATTGCCCGGTTTGCGGCCCGCGCTTCCCATGCCGCGCAGGTGCAATCAAGAGTCAAGAAGCTTGAAAAGATTGAAAGAATTGAAATTCCGGCTGAAGCCAAAGTCATGCGCTTTGATTTTACCACCCCGCCGCGCAGTGGCAACGAGGTGGTGAAGTTTGAGGAGCTGACGAAGGTCTGGGTGCGGGACGATGGGCAGCAAAAAGCGGTGTTTAGCGGTATCACAGGCGTGGTGCGTAGGCTGGATAAGATTGCAGTGGTCGGGGTGAACGGTGCTGGGAAATCAACCTTCTTAAAAACGCTGTGCGGTCAAGTCGATCCGACTTCAGGGTCAGTGCAGTTGGGTGCCAACGTGCAGGTGGGCTATTTTAGTCAGCACTCGCTGGAAGTTCTCAGTGCACAAAAGACCCTGCTTGAGGAAGTGCATGACCGCATTCCGCTGGCCACTTTAGGTTTTGTTAGGAATTTACTGGGGACTTTTTTATTTAGTGGTGATGATGTGTATAAAAAAATTGCCGTGCTCTCAGGCGGTGAGAAAAGTCGCCTGGTGCTTGCCACCTTACTGGCTCAGCCCCTCAATTTCTTGATCCTTGATGAGCCGACCAATCACCTGGATATCGGCTCACGAGAGGTCTTGCTCAGTGCCTTGCAGAACTTCGAAGGAACGGCTATGATTGTGAGCCATGATCGCCATTTCTTGCGAGCGGTGACGTCAAGGGTGTTTGAAGTGGATCACGGGGCATTGCGTATTCGCGATGAAAAGTATCATTGAAAACGAAAGCTAGCCGAGCCAGGATACGATCCGTAGACAGTAGACAAAAGCGGCAAACTTTCCTTTAAGCTCCCCCGGCTTTTAACGCCGGGAGGGCAAGCTGACTGGTGGCAGCGTCAGCGCCGTCCAGTTCCTCTTCGCCTTCCACTTCCTGATCGAGGCTGCCTGGTAGGGCTTTACAGCCCGGTGCGCCAGGGCCGCTTCCTACCCGAATGTGATAGTGGCGCCTTTCGTGGCGATCGGGTCTGATGAACTGCGATAACGTGCGCCACTCGGGGTCTTTTTTCGCTTCTGAGCGCAGTCGGCGGATCAGGTTTTTTTCTAGTAGCACCATCTTGACGCAGACAAAAGGGTTGTGGAAGACTTTTTTGAGAAACCACCAGTTACTGGGCGGATCAAAGTGGGGCTCAAAATAACTTTGCGGTAGCGAGTGCTTGGCGCGCGGCTGAATAAAGCCAATGTCAGCGTCTCGACCGGAGGTGTGGGAAGCATGAGCGCGGCTTTGACTCACGCCGTGGATGCAGCCGCCTTTGGGTGCTGAGATGTCACCTAGCATGAGCAACACCCCGGAGTGCTTGGAGGCGGGGTAAGCTTGGCCTAGTTCACGTCCTAGCCACTCGAGCAAGCCGCCTAAGCCGTCAGTGGCGAAATTCAAGCAGCGATGCTTATTTTTAATGTGCAGGCGATTGTCCGGGGTTTCCACCACCGGCTGACCAAAGGCTAAAAAGCCGTTGTTATCACCGCAGTAGCTTTGCTGTCTGTTGACAAATCGCCGATCGAGCAAGCGGTTTTCGTAGAATTGCAAGAGATTAGGGATTTTTCCTGATTGCACCTTCTCAGTGAAGGCTTTTTGCTCAGGCGTCACTTCGCCGCAGTAATGAGCAGGTCTGCGATGAGGCGCGCACTGCGCTCGTTGCCTCCCGCGGGCACGGGCGAGTCGCGGCGGCGGGCTGCAACACTCCGAGGCGTTACTGGTGAAATCCATTTTCCAGGTTTGACAAAAAAGTCTGGAGGGGGTAGGAAACAACGATTCTAGGGTCGTTTGGTCTTCTTTTAAGGGTAAAAAAGCCGACTCTGGGTTGCAAGACACCGAAGGACCAAAGGGTTCTTGAAAGTCGAGGCTGATGCCCTGGCTTAAAAAAAGCGGTAAGAGGAAGGCTAAGCCCGCGGGCAAGAAGCGCAGAGCAGAAGGCAAGGGACACAGCATTTTAAGCTTTTTAAAAGACGCACGGTTCATTCGATGGCTCATTCGAAAGAGCGTACCTGGGTTTTTGCAAAAAAACAAGAGACCTGCAAGCCCGCAGGTTCGCGAAGTTCCTGCGAACCCGCAAGCCGCCCAGCCTTGCAGCGGGTTGAGAAAGTAGTTTTGGGGCGTGCGCAGTTGTAGTAAGCGACATCTAAAAAAAGCAAAACTCAGAGAAAGAAGCTCCCTGTGATCGTATGATAGACACTCCAGAGAACCCTGACGCAGCCTATTTCTCCTTGCTTGAGACCGACAGTGATCCTCGCAGGATTAAAAAAGAGCGGGAAAAAGCCCGCAAACTGAAAAAAACTCACTGGTGGTTGAACCAGCTTACGTTAGGGATTTGTCACTTTTGCCAGCAAAAGTTTGCGGCCCGCTTTTTGACGCTCGATCATCTCGTTCCTCTGGCGAGGGGTGGTGCAAGTAAGCGCGGCAATGTTGTGGTGGCGTGTCGCAGCTGTAATCAGAGCAAAAAGCTTGCCATTCCCGTGGAGGAGATTTTGAGTGACCTGCAGGCGCAGGCTCGCAAGCAGGCAGGAGAATAACGCCCAGGGATTGGTCAGAAGATTTGGTAAAGCTCGTCTCTCCTGAGGGGTTTGCTACCCGCTGCAAGGCGGTGACCGGTGCAGTAACCCCGGCGACGCTCAGGCACGCAAAAAAACGCGCTCAAGCAATGAGGCTTCAGAATAAAATTTTCAGTGACGCTTTACAGTCAATGCGCTTTAAATGATGCTCTTTCTAGTTTTTCAGTGTCGCTGGCGTTGGAGGATTTTTTAGCGGTTGACGTGGTCGTTGAGGTCCGTATTGGCGCGGTATTTTAAGGGTATTTTTAATTCTTGGATGCTCTCATTTTTTAAGCCAAATTGCATTGCCAGCATATTTTTTTTATGATTTTGTTGCCTCTGATGATGTGGCAACCTTACTTACGTTTTCAAGGCGCTTTTTTACTGGTTCTAGGGCAGGTGTTTCCCGCGGCTTGCTGCTTTTGGCTCGCAGCGTTGGGAGCAGGGGCGTTTCCGTCTGACGCTCGGTGTCAATGCGTTCTCATTCTCGGGCCGTCCTCCACTGCGCAGCAGGCGTCGTCTTTTGCGTCTGGTTTTGCGTCTGGAGTCTCCCTCAGAGGGGGGTTGTTGGGGAAACAGGGGTGGGCAAGAGGAGGCTGCGGCGCCGTCGTCTCAGTCGTTAGATGCCTGGAGGCAAGGCACACGAAATTGACCTTGACTGGCCCAAGGCGTCAGGGTTCGGGGGCTCAGGGTGAGGGGTTGCAGCCTTTGTCTTCTTCGCAGTGTCAAGCAGAGGGCCCTCGAGCTCGAGTGGCTTGTGGCGGTGGAGGAGTGGGAGAGGGACCGCAAGGCGAGAGCGAAGAGTCGATTTTAGCGCCGACTCAGGGGTTGCATCAGGATCATCAGGATCATCAGGCCCGAGTCCGCAGAAAAGAGCGTAAAGCGGCAAGAAAGCGTTTAGGGGAGGCCACAGCCTGCGGGGTGGTGGGGGCGTCGCTGTTGTCGCCGTCGTCGGGTGTAAAGCCTGGGCCTCAAGACGCTCACGCGCATTTGCTGGAGCGACTCCTACCGCCGCATCAGGACAATCGCACTCAGCAAAGAGCTTGGCAAAAGGAGTTGATTTCAGATGCCGGGGCGGGGCCGCTGCGGGTGCTTTGCTGGGAAGAGGGGCAAGAAGGGGAGGGAAGGTGCAAGCCGCGTCGCTTGCGGGGGGTTCAAGAAACGCAAGCGCAGGGAACACGAGGGGGGTGTGGTGATTTCTATTACGAGTGGGATCCCCGAGGCGGCTTTTGGCTCTCGCGTGAGGGTCAGGTGCCGCTTCATTCGCAAGTCTGGCAGGTGGAGGAGCCAGAAGCAGAGGAAGTGCAAGCAGAGGCAGCAGAAGCGGCTGAGCTTGAGTTACTGTTAGGATTAGCACCAGGATTTGAGGGGGGTGAGAGCGAAGCGATCGATCACATAGACGCAGGCGGCGGTGAAGATTTATTTTTCTTCTGAACGTTGCGCCCCTTTCGTTTAAGGCGTTTTTTGGGAGCCCCGGGTTTCGCGCAGGGCTGCCTGAGGGGTGAGCCTAGCTGAGCGTGCAGGAAGGCTCAAAAATCTTCCGTGATTGAGGTGGGCAAGGTCATTTAATACGGTTTTAATCTGCTTTTTGATGGGTTTTGGCTAGCTTTTCTTGGGCTTTTTATTATTCTAAGGAAAGTGTTCAGGCTTTGCTGCCGGAACAGAGTTGCTTAAATGAAGAAAAAAAGTTGGCAAGTCGAGTGTGCCGGGGGGGTCAGGTCATGGGGTTAAAATTAAGTCAAAAGTCGTATTTTTTCAGATACCTGGGGGTCATGGGCTCTAGGTCCGTCCCAGGGGTCTTTCCAAGAGTCTGCCCAAGGACCTGCCTATCGCTCTTGACGACAGTCTTGGCGATCACGGGCTGCGAACTCAAACGGACCATTCCTCGAGGCACGATTTTGGGAATTGAGCCGTCGTTGTCGCTCTCGCTGGTGCAGGTGTCGCCCAGCTCGGTTGCAGTGGGCAATACGGCTAAAATTACCCTCTTTTTGCGCGATTCAACCAACCTGCTGATGGTGGCCAAGCGCTATCAAGTGAAGCTGACCACCAGTGGTGGCACGAGTGTCGGAAACTTGAGTGACTTAGTCAACCAAGGAGACGGCAGTTATGTCGCAAGCTTTACCGCTGTGACGCCTGGTTCGGCTGTAAGTGTGCAGGGTTGGAGTTACAATCAGGCGTTAACCTCCACGGCCCCGCAATTGACAGTGGTGTCGGGTCCGGCGGCTGCCATTCAAGTGGCAGGCAACAATCAGCAGACTGGCACGGTGGGGGCGCTCTTGGCCTTGCCACTTGCGGTGAAAGTGAGCGACGTTTACGGTAATCCGGTGATCGGGAGCAGTGTCAGTTGGAGTGGGGGAAATGGGGAGGGGGATTCGGTTGCGGGGTGTACGAGTTCGTTGACGAACGCCGAAGGGGTGGCCATTTGCACGCCGACGCTCGGGCAAAGTGCTGGAACGAAGACTTTTACCGCAGCGGTGGTCACTTCTCTGGATTCCTTAGGTTTGCCAGTCACAAGCTTAGCAGCCTTTACGGCAACCGCGGCTGCACAAACCACCATTGCTTCCCTGGCGTGGGGTGTGTCCCCGGCAGTGAGCTATTCCGCTTCTTCCTCAACGCCGATGACGAGTTTCACGGTTCGGCTGCAAGATCAGTACGGTAACCTGGTGAGCTCGAACAGCACGAGCACGGTGAGCTTGAGTGTGGGCAGTGGCTTAGGGGTTTTAGGAGGAGTGACGACGGCAACCGTCGCAGGCGGGGTGGCCACCCTTGCAGGCGTCACTGCCACCACGGCTGGCACGATCACCTTGCTTGCCACCGAAAACACCACGTCTCATACCGTTTCCCAAGCCGGCGTGGTGGTGAGCGCTGGGGTTTTTTCTTTGGGCCAGAGTCAAATCTCAAGCAACTCCAGTCTCGTCTCAGGCCTGACGATTTTAGTGACACTGACGGCAAGAGACGCTTTTGGCAATCTGGGCCCAAGCGGAGTGAATTCGGTGGCGTTTACTGCGAGTGCCACGGGCGGCACGGGCACCTTTGCTCCGGTGACGGCTCTGGGGGGTGGGGTGTATACGGCGATTTTCACGGGTGGTGCGACCGGTCAATGCACACTGGGTGCGACGATCAACGGCACGGCGCTCACAAGCGTTGCCAATCCCGCGTCGGTGTTGATCAGCTCGGCAGGGACGATTGCCTCCATCGCTTGGGGCACCGCCCCGATCCTGACTTATACGGCAAGCGCTTCAAACCCCATGACCGCGTTTACGGTGCAACTGCTTGACGCGTCAGGCAACGTGATGAGCGCCAACTCCTCAACCACCGTGAATGTGAGTCTCACGAGTGGCGCTGGCACGTTAGGGGGCACGCAAAGCGTCGGAGTAACGGCAGGGGTTGCAACCTTTAATTCCTTAACCCTCGCAACGGCAGGGACTATCACGCTCACTGCCACCGAAAACACCGCAAACCATGTGCTTGCGCAATCCAATATCGTGGTGGCGCCTGGAAGCTTTTCGCTTGCCCAGAGTCAAGTCTCAAGTCCAAGCAGCGTGACCGCTGGCAGTGCCATCACCGTGACGCTCACGGCCAAAGACGCTTTTGGTAACGCAAGTCCGAGCGGGATTAGCACCAAGGCGTTTACTGCAAGCTCAGTCGGTGGCACGGGGACGTTTGGAGCGATGACGAGTCTGGGCGGAGGGGTGTACACGGCACTTTTTACGGCAAGTGTGGCAGGGAGTTGCACGCTGGGTGCAAGCTTAAACGGTAACGCGCTGACGAATGCCTCAAGCCCAAGCTCAATTACCATTACACCGTCCTCAACTATTGCAGCCTTAGTCTGGGGAACCGCGCCCACACTGACGTACACTGCAAGCTCCTCGACCCCGATGACGACGTTTACGACCGCCCTGCAAGACGCAGCAGGTAACGTGATTACGACCAACAACTCGACTAACGTCAGTGTCACGCTCACTAGCGGTTCGGGGGTGTTGGGTGGGACGTTAACCAGTACTGCGGTCTCAGGCATCGCCACATTTAGCGCACTGACGCTCACCACCGCAGGGACGATCACGCTCGCTGCTACCGAAAACACTGCTGCGCACACGGTGGCCCAAGCCAGCATTGTCGTGAGTCCGGCTTCAACCATTGGCAGTCTCGTGTGGGGCGCAAGCCCCAGTCTCACTTACACGGCGAGCTCTTCCACCCCGATAACGGCTTTTACGGCCCGACTGCTTGACACCTACGGCAACTTGATCAGCAACAACAGCACGACCACGGTGAGCGCTGGCATCACGAGTGGTGGCGGCACGCTTGCGGGAACGACGACCGTGACGGCAAGCAATGGGATTGCAACCTTCAGCGGCTTGACGGAAACGCTTGCAGGCACGATGACGATTACCGCCACCGAAAACACCTCTTCGCACACGGTGTCACAAGCCAACGTGGTGGTGAGTCCTGCTACCACCATCAATGCGATCGTCTGGGGAACGGCGCCGGCCTTGAGCTATACTGTGAGCGGCTCAACCGCCATGACGACCTTTACGGCCCGGCTGCTTGACGCGGCAGGCAATCTGATCACCACCAACAACTCGACCTCGGTGAGTGTGGCCATCACCAGTGGTGGCGGCACCTTAGGC
>JAYTHP010000018.1:0-19955 GCA_043732485.1 Oligoflexia bacterium | reverse complement strand
AAGGGAGTCAAGTATGTTGCAATGGAAAAATCAGGATCCCGATTTCGCATTACTGGAAGAAGCTCTTAATCTAATTTTCGTTCATCATCTCAAACTGTTAGAGTTTCTTTTCGAGCTCGACCGTCCAGCCCTGAGGGCGTCGGTGGAGCAGTTGCTGGCTGACGCCGGCGCATTCTCACCGAGCGAGCAAGTGCTGGTTAAGGTGGCACTTAGTCTCTGGAGTGAGACGCTTGAGATGAACTTATGCGAGCTCATCCATTTCCTGGAAAACGAGTGCTTTGAGAGGGTAGTAAAATCTCTTCGTATCATCAAGAGGTTAGATCACGCTAAAAGCGGTTTTTCTCAACGACACCGAAAAACGGGCAGCTTACCCCTCCTTCCCTTCCCTTTTTTAAATTCACATTAGATACTCGTCGGCTCCAGAAGTGATCCTCAGGCCTTGCTTTCTCGTTTGCGAGCGGGCCTGAGGACCTTAAAAAAATGCTTCTGGCAACCGGAGGCGAGTGCGCATGGTGAGCAAGCATATGTTGGATGAAGTAAGAAGATTGAAAGCCGCGGACATGAGTCAATCAGCCATTACCCGCAAACTCAAATTGGATCGCAAGACGGTGGCCAAGTATGGGAGCTCCCCTACCCGGCCGGCCTATGCTAAGCGCAGTAAATCGACACGGGCGGATCCCCTACAGGGGCTGCTTGGCCAGGTTGAGGAGTGGTTTAAGCAGGCACCCACCCTCACAGACCGGGAGCTCTACGAGCTTTTGGTCCCCGCTGGCTATCAGGGCAGCGAGGGGACCTTGAATCGCCGCATGAAGGGGCTGCGGCCTGTGCCTGAAGAGGGGCGTTTCTACGAGCAGGAGTATCAGCCAGGCGAGCAAGCGCAGTTTGACTTCAAGGAATCCTTAACCTTCCCCTTTGTCGGGGGGCCCCAGCTGGTGCATTTGCTCTTTGGCACCCTGCCCTATAGCGGCACGGTGCGCATTAAGGCGTTTCCCTTTAAGACCTATGAGTGCTTTATGGACGGTGTCCACTCGTTCTATGAGCAGCTAGGGGGGCTTACCCGAGCCATTCGCTTTGATAATCAGCGCATCTATACCGAAGCCTTTAAACGGGCAGCCAACTATTATGGCTTTGAGCTCTTGCCCTGCTCCCCTGGCAAGGGCAGCGACAAGGGGGATGTGGAGCGCGAGATCCGCACTCGCACCAACCGCATCCTCAATCGTATTTCTCATGAATCTCGCATCTTTAGAGGCTGGGATGACCTCAATGCCTGGCTCTTGAAGCTCGTGCTCGAATTTGAAACGGCGGCAGTGCTCGAGAAGCAGCAAGAGGAACAAGCCAAACTCGTGCCCCTGCCTCCGCGCGATGAAGCCATTTTGTCCAAGATTTTACTCACCAAGCCTAACCCCACGGCTTCGTGAAAGTCAGTAACTCGCTCTACTCGGTCCCCGACTCCCTGATCAAGAGCGAATGCAAAGTGGTCATCACCCTCTAGCCAGTGATCATCTGCTCGCAAGACCCCTTGCGGCAAGCCAAAGTTCCAGCCATCGTCCATCCGCGCAAGCCCGATCGTCAGCATAGCGTGTCACTGGAGCATGTTCAACCCTCGCTGCTACGCAAGCTTAACGGCATGGTGCGCTGGGCGCACCGGAAGGTCCTCTTTCCCCAGCTGATTTGTGACAAGTTTTATCAAAAACTCAAGTGGTTAGAGGGCTCTGGCGCCGAACGCGAGTACCTGCGCGTAGGTAACCTCATTCACCACGTCTCCTGGAGCGCGATCCTGGCTGCCATGGCACTCCTCCTGGAGCAAAAAAGTCAAATGTTGTTCGAAAATGCTAGGGATCTGCTTCTGGGAGCCAGAAGACCGGCCTGCGTCATCGATATCACCCACCCGCTTAACCAGAGCCTTACACTCAGATCGATCAACGACTACGACGGCCTCATCCCCAGAAATGAACCCCCTGGAACACCAAGCCCTGATTGCCAACTTAAAGAAACTGCGCCTGAGCACGGTAGCAGAACCATACTTTGAACTCGCTAAAAGAGCGCAAAAAGAGAAACAAACCTAAGAACACTTCCTGCTCGCCCTCACCGAGCTGGAGCTGCAAGCCAAGCATCAGCTCAAGGAGGCCGCAAGCGTGGTCCTCTACGGTGTGAAGTCGGAGTTGGGAAGACCCACCTCGGCATCGCGCTCACCGACCAACTCTGCGCCGCTGGCTTTCAATGCCTTTGCATCACGACCCACGCCTTGATCGCCCAGCTACTGGTCGCTAAGCGCGACCTGCAGGTACCCAGTCTTTTTAAGAAACTGGATCAATCTGACCTCATTTTCTGCGATGAGCTTGGCTATGCCCCCCCCCCGATCAAGACGGCGCAGACCTCTTTTTCCAGCTCCTCTCGCAACGCTCTGAAAGAAACAGCTTTTTGATTACCACCAACTTAGCCTACTCCGAGTGGGACAAAGTCTTTCTCAACCTCAAGACCACCGCAGCCGCCGTGGATCGCATCATCTACAACTGCGAGACCTTCAATATTACCGGACCCAGCTGGCGCAGCAAGCAGGCTAAGCAGCGCTTTCTCGAGCAGCAAGCCACCCCTACCCCCTGACGCTCCAGCCACTCCCAGCCCCTCAAAGACCGTTCAAGCAGCGGCAGCATACGGCTTCCCCTTCTTCCTCACCCCACCCAGGGGACTTCGCTCACTTGACGCTTAAAAGTCATCGTTTTAGCGGCTAAAAATTTTTACCAGACAATCGATTGACTTCATCCCAGAAATCCTCTGAATCCACCCCTCAACCCGTGCCCGTTTTTTATTGTCGCCAACCTCAAAAACTGGGTACTATTCATGGTCGCCCAACAACGGGTTCAACCCGTTCGGGCGCCTGCCCTGCCATAGTCAGGACGTTGCTCTTTTCGGCTAAAACAGCTTAAGGCAGCAAGAAAAAACTCAAGCAGGATCCCACCTGCCAGTTTTTTAGCAAGATCACACGGACTCCCTTGAACTTTGCAGCAGCAAGAGGGCTCGGTACTCACGAACGCGACCTTCCGAATAACTGTCTTGAACGCCTTGCTCGAGAAAATCATTAGCACGCGCCGGATGGACAATGACCTCAGAATGCGCGTGCCGAGCCAACCTTGTCCTGAGTCTTCCAAGATCCAAAAAATCTGCTTCTTTAGGATAAAAACAAGGGAGGCTATTAAAGCCGTATTTCTTAAGTCGCACCCGTACCGATAGCGCCAACACATTGAGAACCAAAAATCGACTCAACCAATGCCCAGGATCATAAGGAATTCGGACGGTGTCGATTCCGATGGATTTTATATTTTTAGCAAGCACTGACAAGATGCCAGGCACCAGATGAATATGATGATGTCCGTCCAAATAGGTAGGCGTAATTTGATGCAGCCTTAAAGTCTCAATTTGTGCTTCAAAATCGAGGCGCAGCAGGCGCTCAAGCTCGCGACGCTTTGCGGGCAACCTAGGTAGGACCCAGGAAAAGAAAACGTCCCGAGGCCTCGCTTTTTCAAACGTGAGATCAAAATGAAGACCAAGCTTCACCCCAGGGATCTCCTGCAACTCAGCCAAACCGGAGGCCACGAAACGCGAACGCGCCATGACCGAAACACGCCGGACGATGCCCTTACGGGCAAGCTCCAAAATACCTTGATTCACTTCAGGAGAAATCCCCCAGTCATCGGCGGTAAACTGGGAACTCATCGCGGGTCCGGGAGCGTAATAGCCACGATGGAATCGCCATATCAAAACAGCGAGACACGAGGTCACACCGGCCGCATCCCGTAGTAACTCAGCGACTGTTTTTTCTTTGGTCAAATAGAGCGTAACCGGAAGATCACACTGGAACATTCCCTGACTGCGGGCCACGAGATCCATCTCAAGATCAAAAATAAAATCCGAAGACCCTTGCAGGGTAAAAACCTCCTTGGCAAGCTTGCGTTCAATGACCAAAATCCTGGAATGACTATCCGTGGTTTCTATAGGCACGACCAAGCGAATCAAGCGATTGACGAAAAGACCTAGCAAATGGCTGCGCCCTACCCGCCATAACGAGCTTACCGGAATCTGGAAGCGAGCTTTTGGCAAGCGCCGATTACCGCGCACTAAGCTGGTCGGCTGGGCCGTGCCTTGAGTTTGCGTCATGACTTCTAAAGCGTTGTGAAAAAAAATCGGGTCGCAGGGCTGCTCCGCCCGTAACACAAGAAGTTTCGCACCCCGCGATTGCAAAAAGGATTGTCGAAGCGCCAAACTCCAGGTGCCTTGAACTTCTTTCGATTGAGCAAAAATCCACCCGTTTTCGGCCGCGACACGAGCAAGCTCCAGCCACACGGGTTGATCAAAAGCCACTGGATGACCATAAGGCTCCAAACAAATCTCAAACGTCCCAGACTGACGCTCGATTAAGCCCGCCTCCAGCTCCTGCAGAAATCGTGTTAAAAGCCTAATACTAGAAATATCAAAAAAAGAATCCTCCGTGATCGGAACAGGAATGATCACAGAATAATTTAATTTTGAAAAAGACTCTGATAATTCAGGAGCCCAAGGCTCCGGCCTTCGAGGAAGGCCCAGTCCTTGCGATTTTTGGTCACGACGAGCTCGCTGAACCTGCCCTAAAGTCTGCTCAAGAGTCGCTAGCCCAAGAAAAAAAGTTGCCAAAAGGGGGATCGATGCCTTTTGTAAACCAAAAAAAAGCGGCTCACCAATCAGATCCTTACCAGCCAAGGAAAGAGTCAGAGTCGCAAAAAAAATTGCAAATTTCGTCCACCTGGAAGCTCTGCCCTCGACGACTTCGACCAAAAGAAGCGCCACAGGTATAGCCAAAAGTGTCAAAGTGTACTTAAATGTTTCAGGCATCACCCAAAGGTAGGGGAAAATTCCTAGTGCGAAAAAATAAGCTCGACCCTTCGGACCGCTCGGAGTGTACAAGAGCCAAAAACGAAAAAGCGAAACGCAAAGCGCGCAAGACACCAAAAGATAGCTCCACGAAGCTTGGAGCATCGTCAGCTGGCCTGAGGCCGCAAGCCTAAGCAAAAAGCTTTTAATCGACTGGCTTCCATAGTGAGCAGCATCAAAATAAGTACTGTCTTGAATCACCACCATCATCCAAGAGCTCCACAACGAGCTCCAAACGACACTCGGGCCTGCGTGAAAAAGCGAGCCTGCTTCCAGAGTAAGCGACAATCCCAATCCTAGAGAAAGTAAGCCTAAAAATAAACATGGCTTTACTAGCACTTCCCAGCGCCCTTGAGGCGCCCACTTTAAAAAGAGGGGAAATAAGATTCCTGGTCCTATTTTAAAAATCGCTGGAACCAACATGGCGCAAGCAGCCGATCCGACTTGCCAGCGGGACCAACTGTAGAGGCTCAGCGCAGAAAATAAAAACAGTAGGCTTGAGACCTGGCCAATGGTAAAGCAATCCAGACAAAAACGCAGAATAAACAGTGATGCAAGGGAGGTGACCGCCTGCGGATAGCGGGCGCCTATAAGTTTCATCACTTGGTGTAGCAAGAAAAAACCTAAAATGAACCAACTGTATTGCAGAAAGTACCAAATCTCCTGAGAAACTGAATAAGTGAATGCCGCTAAAGGTCGAAAAAAAAGTAATGTAATTGGAGCGTATCGGAATGGGCAAGCACCGTCTGCCAAGTTATAAATATCAGCCCATTTACCCTGACTTAAACGTAGCGCGGCTCGGTAATATACCTCAAAATCTGTATTGCCTTCAGTGATATAAATTTTATAGGCATAAAGAGGTAAGACAATCACCCACAGTGTCATCGCAACCCAAGAAATCAGAGGAATGATTTTACTAAACCTAGTGGACATAAGAACATTATCCTTAAAAATTTAAGACTAAAGTAGCGCACGAACCTAAGCTGAAAAGCCCAGCGCTCATGCTTCTTTAACTCTCGCTGGGGAGTAGAATAGTTTGTTCCTCCCTATGCCCTTGTTTGCGTAACATGAAACTAAGGTGGCTAATTTTTTTCCAGGACGATTCCAAAGAAAGGGCATTCCCGCGCTTGATACGACTTCGCGTAGGATAAAGATCTCACCCGCGGGAAAGATACTCCGTAATCGGGCAACTAAAGCATTTCTTAACCAATTTACTCGATAGTGAACAATGTTACCTGCCGCAATAACAAATCTCAGCACCGAAGAAGCAGGAGCAAGCAGCCCCCCCCTTCACAAAAGCCTGCTTAGAAACGAATCGCGACGGCGAAAACGCTGATCTTAGCCTCCCCAGTTCGCGTTCACTTCTTAACCCTCTCCTTGCAGCCGACCCGAATGGCAGAGTCGTTGCGTAAAAGCCCTGATCTGATTTGAGATCAAGTAGCCTTCTTGAGACAACAGAAGGTTTCGCCCTTTGCCGCTGGGGATTCAGGAAAAATAGAGCCATTGAAAAAATTTTTCCTCCCAGACCCAATGACCCGGTCTGATCGTTAGCCAAAGAAAAAAAAGATAAAATCATATTGAATAATACCCTTTCCAATAGTCCCGAGAAATACGAGTAAGCCAATAAGCCGCCTGCACTCCTTCGCGTAGGATACGGACGGTACTTTTTTCAGAATTAAGGTATAAAGTAACGGGAAGCTCAACATGTCGGTATTCTCTTGCCTGAGCAACTAGAAAAAGTTCAAGATCAAAGAAAAATCCTGGGCACTGAACTCGTAAAAAAGCGTTGCGAGCAAACTGCCTGGTCATCGCCTTAATCCCCGCCTGGGTATCGCTTGAGGACAGCGAAAAGAGCAGCCTTACCACCCAGTTAAAAAGCAGGCCTAGTGTATGCCTTTTATAAGCGAGCGGAAGAAGCTCAGCGGGCAAATCGAAGTAGCTTTCCGGCAAACGACGATTTCCTGTAACGAAAGAAGCGCCCTCTTTCAAAGCAGAGGCCGCTCCTACAAAAAAGTCAAGTTCATAAGGCAGATCCGCATCGGTTAAAAATATCCAGCTTCCTTTCGCATGAACAAGTCCGCTTCTCAAGGCCGCGCCTTTGCCCGGATTCCCGCTAAGAACGACTGAGCGAGTGCGGGGAGATGTTTGGGCAAGTTGTGCAGCAACCGCGACTGTTTGATCAAAGCAATCACTATTCGCGCCATTAGGAATGAGGATAATCTCATATTGATCAGGAAAAAACTTCGCCAAAAACTGGGAAGCTTTTTGCACCGTGTGACTCATTGTGCCAGCCGAATCCCTAGCAGGGATGAGAAGAGTAATCTGCAAGGTAGCCTCATCCGCCATAAATTCCGCAGACAAAGGCTTAAGACGAAAAAAATTCACTGAGCGCTCCGAAAAGATTCAAGACCTAAACATTCCCAAAAATTATATTATTGATTCAGTTTAATTAAGTGTACAAAAAAATTTTGCATTTTTTTTTAATTATATTAATAATAAATTACAGGGCACTATTTTTTCTGATTCAGATATCGAGGATTACTTGATGCAAGATGACTGGCTCAGATTTTTCTTCATAAAAAAAATAAAATTGACGAAAACGTATCGGCGTGTCAGTTTTGTCTATATTAATTTTATTCGAAAACACTCAGAGAATACCTTTTTATCATTACTAAAAACCTGAAAAAACTCTACAAAAAAAGATAAAAAAATTTATTATCAACTTATCTTGGCTAGCTGGGACCATCGAAACTATTAGACCCACAGAAGGGCCTTCGATACGAAAACCACCTTATGAACACAAGAGCGATTCCTGGTGCAAAAAGACCTCGAATCTTTGGCCGCTTTCCAATAAGAGTCCATCTCTTACGCGAGATCAGACGATCTGCTGCTCCCAAAAGGCTTCTCAACTAAATTAAAGCTGACGCTCATAAGCTTTTTTTTCTTTCGAAATCTGAAGAACAAGTCAAGACTTGCCCAAGCTTTTTAAGCAGCCCCGAGGGTGAGAAGTCACAAAAACCGAAGATCGCCACGCTAACCCCAACGGAGGCCAAGTGGGTTGATTTTTGAACCCTCTCAAAATCGCAATCCCTTAGGCTGCAATGCCTCGCATCGTCCCCTATTAAGCGCTATTTTACAGCTCCGACTGTTCTCTCTCATTATCTCAGACTAGCCCCAGTTTAGCAACGGAGACGTTATTTACCAGTTTTTTTTGGCACTTTCTCCCACCTCAACCAAACCACCCCCTCCTTGCGGCCCGAAAATTCTCTGGTGTAGACACCTGGCACGAGGAGGAGCAGGGTGTCGGTGGCCAAGCCTGCCTAGCCAAGAAAATGCTTTTGAGGGTGTAACGTCCGAGTGTCCTTTCCGCAAAGTAACATGAAAATAGCTAAAAAAGTGATTTTCCTCTTTCAAGAGGGAGACCCTCACAGATGAAAAAGCAGATCACAAAGGATAAGGCGGCCGCCAAGCTCAAGGTGGCAATCCACGCCTGGCGGGGCAACAAGAAGACCCACCGCATGCCAGAGCTCTTATGGCAAAAAGCCGCTCATTTAGCCCAACAATACACCGTCTCCAAGGTGGCCACATACTTAGGACTCGACTCAGCGAGCCTGCGCCCCTGCCCGTCCGACGGCTCATCATGGGTCTGTCGAGCTCCCGCCGCTTACGCCTCAACCCCTTGCGAACAGTTTCGGTTTTGAGCATCATCTCAGCTCAAGGTCGGATGCGCTTGCTGTGGTCCGGGGGAGGGGGGGGGTCGGTCGATGACTGGGCTAAGATTTTCTCTGACTGGTTGATGGCCTCTGCCGCCACCCAGTCAGAAATGGAGGCGGCCGGATTGCGCTCAGCCCAGGCACCCGGGTTCTGGTGCAGACCTCGCCGCCGGTTCATTTTAGCAAGAGCATCGATGGTTTAGTGGCACAGTGCCGGGAGGTTTTACAGCAAGACCCCCATTCGGGGGCCCTCTTTGTATCCGTAATAAGCAGGGCACGGCCATCAAAATGCTTTATTATGATGGCCAAGGGTTCTGGCTCGTACAAAAGAGATTTGACCTAAGGAAAAATCAAGCATTGGCCGCAATCGGAGGGGTTTGAGTTGACGTGCAGCCTGGCGGTCCAGGAGCTCTCTACTTTGCTGTAGAATGGCAATCCGGCGGGAGGAAAGTGGCTTAAAAAAATGAGAGGAATAACTGGAAATTTAGATGGAGGGTTTCATGCTGGCCTCACAAAAAACCGCATGGAACCCTCTCTGATTAGCCCCTTAACGTCAGCGCCGCAAAATGAGAAGCACTGATAGCAAGAATCAAGAAAAATGAGCAAAACGCTGAGGATTGCCTGCTCACTGAGGCGGTCTTCAGGAACTTTTTGTATATTTTTACGTTGCTTGAGTCTGGTCGGGCCAGGCTGCTTAAGCTGAAGAAGCTTATGCTTGGAAAATCTACCGGAAAAATCAAGCCTTTCGTTGAGAACTCCCCGTCAAAGGACGGTTCACCTCAAGCAACTCCCGAGTTGCAGCCGGCAGCCGACCCAAGCTTGTAGGGTTCCGGGGAAGGGGCGGGGAGTCATGAGGTCGCAAGCGAAGCCATGCCCGGGGCAGCAGAAGGAGTCAGTTCTGCGGAGGTCGAGACCTTAAAGGCCTTGGACCCTCAGGTGAACCAAAGCCCGGTTCAGGGTCATGGCCGGCGATCCGCCGCTTCCTGGAAAAGTCCGGTCTCCTGCCCGCACCATCCGCATACGGAGCTTGCCGCGGGACCGCTCCTGTCCTGCGTGCCAAACGGGTCGGTTTTGCCTCTACGATGCGCTAGCCCAGGTTTGTTCGGATTGTGAGCAACAGGGTGGATCACTTGAGGTGCTCGTCTTGCGAGGAACTTTTTACCGCCCCTTGCCTGCGGACGTGCAAAAGCATCCAGGGCGACACCTGAAGCGGTGGCGATTGCGGCCAGCCAGAAGTACCCAGACGCGATGCCCTTTCATCGATTTTCCAAAATGCTCGGTAGCATGGGCACGCCGTTGCCGGCTGCCAGGCTTTATAGCCTGGTAGAAGGGTTATCCGAGATTGCCCTCCCGGTCTTCCAAGCGCTCATCAAAACCGCTGCGCAGGGAGAGGTGTTGCAAAACGACGACACCTGGGTCCGCGTCCAAAGCAGCATGAAAGACAATAAAACTGCCAAAAAATCAGGCCTTACGGTCAAACGCAAGGGCATGGTTACCACCGGCATCTATGCACGAGTGGGTGCTCATCGCATCGCCTTGTAGAGGACCGGGAAGCGGCGGCTTCGTGCATGGATCACCTGCGGCGCGAGTTTTTTGCTCTCATCCCGCGCTATCCCAAGAGTTGCAACTGGATGGTAACAGAGCAAGACCTTATTTTTAAGGCTGACCAAATCGCAAAAAGAAAAAAATGAATCCCCAGGACCGTTTGTTGTTTCATCAGCAGGCTAGCTTGCCGGTGATGGAGCGGTTACGGCTCTGGGGACTGAGCGAATTTGCCAACAAGCGGGTTGAACCCAGCGGAGGCTTGGGCAAAGCAATCAAGCACTTGCTCAAGTATTATGAAGCCCTGACCTTATTCACACGGGTAGCCGGGTTGCCGATAGCCAATATCGATTGCGAACGCATGCTCAGGCTAGCCATCGGCGTGCGAAAAGTGGCCATATTCTTTCGGACCGAAGCAAGCGCCGCAGTTGGAAATACGACTCTCAGTCTTACAGAGACAGCGAGCTACTGTGGCGCCAATATCCTTGAATACCTCGTGGCCCTGTAATACGACCCAAGCGACGTTACGCTGAATCCTGCACTATGGTTTCCTTGGAATTATCAGAACCACCTCAGCATTCTCACTAAAAAGACTGCCTAAAATCCCCCTAAAATTTGATACAAATACCCATTTTAGCTCCTACGCAATTTTACGGAAAGGACACGATACGAAAGTGCCAAGAGTTAGCTTTATTTGAAAAAAACTCAGCGCCGCACAAGAGCCATCACACGCGCCATTGCACGTGTCCTCCTCGTCTGCCGCTCCCCTGAATCGCTTACGCGAACAAATCACCTCGAGCTTTAATGACCACTGCCCCCATTGACACGGACTACTTGACCCTGCCTTTGAAGGCTGTAACGCCGTGCAATGTCAAAATATCGTCTCCTGCTCTGGCCAACAACACATTTGCGCTCACTCCTATTGTGCTCTTTGCCTGAGGGCTTGTGGCTCAGGTGCAGCCGGCAAGCAAGCGGCCCATCGCTTCTCCAGAAGCCATTCTGGCGATTATTAGGAACGCAGGGACAGGCATACCGGCCGGATCCCCAAAGCGGGGGAGGGCTATCAGGAAGCAGAGCGCTTTCAGGTGGCGGACGTTGGAACGTGTGGGCTCAAGCCAGTCGCGAAACGGCAACCCACAGGCGGAAGCGGTCAGAAGATTTGGGGGGAAAATCAGCCCCCTACACCTATGGGGCGTGCGACAAATTAGGCCGGCTCATTGCGCGTGAACCGACGCAAGACTGGACAGCTCTGCTTTAGCGTCCGAAGAAAGCATGTTACGGGAGTGCAAGCTGTGGCCTGCACCTTTTGTGCGAACGGAAAGCGACGCCAGTCTTAGTGCGCGCGAAAAAATTGCCCGTCTGCAAAACGAGCTGGTTTACCGCATCAGGCTGACACAACCGCATGTCGAGATTACCCACTGTCTCAGCCGAATAGGCGGTCAGTCGCTGATCACCTTAGCCGCTCCCACGAAGCCTACCGAGAATCCTTGCTTGCCTGTCCTGCCAGACCGCGAAAATCCTGAAATGCACGCCTTACACGCAGACTTGCTCATCAACGTGCCTGATTTTTACCACTTAGGAGGAGGCGGCGAGCGCGGCCAGATCTATCTCGTGAAGGCTCATTTGTTCTCCATGGCTGTACTTGTCAGTATTTACGAGATTTTTCTCCGTCTTCCGCGCGAGCAGCTCGAGCGCTCTTTCCTCGCGTTACGTCCGTTCGTGATTTCCACTCAACCGACTGAGTAGGCTTTTGCAAGTTACGAAGCGAGCCAAAAAAGCTGCGCGGCTTTAGGGCGAGGCGTCAGAACCGCAACCTTTATAGAACTTGCCTTCCTCGTGGCGATTCCCGGCGCGTTCGACCACAGCATGGACTACGTCACCCAGCCTCCAGACCCTGCGTTTCAAGATCCGACCCGCACCTTTGTGATTGCTTCTATCCTGGGGTACAACCACTATGTCGCAATCGCCACGCTCCAGCAGTGCGTTACGATACGTGGCCGGGTCAAGACGCTTTGCATGCGCAAGGCTTTTAAAAAGCGCGCAGACCCAAAACTCAGCCCCCTTGAGCCGTTAGTCAGCGTGGCTTGGGCGCAAAAAGCGGAAGCGCCCGCCACTGCGCCAGGTGATCAACTAGCTTGGGTGCCATCAGGCTTGCGAGCGCCACTGGGCTTGCTTGCTCTTGAAATTGTGCAAGCAGTTGCTTCACGGTTGCCAGCAACTCGGCTTCTAAGGCTATAAAAACGCTGGTTTTTTCAAACTGCAGCACCTGGTAGGTTTCCACGATCACTTCTGAAAAGTCCACCAGGCCGTCGACTAAGCGATCAAAAATCTTAAAAAAGGCCGCTGGGTGATCCGGCAGGGTTGCAGCCTGCAGGGCCCAGTCGGAGAGCACCGCTAGGAAGGGATCCAAGCCCGCGAGCATCTCTTGCGCAAGCTTGTTAGGATCTTCTTGCGTGAGTCCGTGAATTTGCAGGACTGAGTTTTGCGGCAAGTCCTCGGGCGTGGGTATTGTTGTGGGATCTCGCTGCTCAATCAAGCTCAGAGGCGGAGTACTTGCAAAAGCCGCAAGCGCGGCTGCCTCGACTTCGCGTTCTGCTGCCAGTCCACCCGCTATTTCTCCTGCTTGTGCTTTGGCGCCTGATGAGGCGCCTGACGAGACCCCTGCCATCTCCAGCAAGGGCGGTGTGGGAGCGGAGGGCGCTTGGGACTTGTGGGGAACCGCACGCTGCTGCCTATTTGAGCCCAAACTGCCATCACCAAACGAAGCCGAGCACATCCAGTTCATAACGAAAGATCCCTTCCGTGCAAGGTGAGATGATGCGTGAGTGGGGGCTTCAGCTCTTGCACCACTGCAGGTTTGCCTAGCGCCAAGGTAAAATCAATCCACTCTTGCACCCATTTCACACCTTCCGCCAATTGCTGATAACAGGCAGCCGACTCCTGGGCTACGGCACTGACTTGATGCGCCCGCAAGTGATGCATCAACACCTTGGCCATGCCTGCAAATCCTTGCAGCCGTGGCTGGGCTAAAGCCACCCGGTCCACCAGCATTTCCAGATCCGCAAGCCCGGCAGCCAGACTCTTTAAGGTCAACTGATCTTGGACATCCATCACCTGTGATGAGCGCAAGCTTAAAGCTTTTTGCTCAAGCTTTTGTGCGAGCAGCTGGGCTTGGCTAAAAATCTTCTCCATCACCACCGCTGATTCCTTCAGCGCGCGCAGTTCTTGCAACAATCCCAGATGCAAGCTGGCGCGTCGTAATTCCTGGCCCACCTGGGGCGTCCAACCACAGTACCAAGCCCGAGCAACATGCCCCATGACTTTGCCCATCCACTCATCCATGGTGAGCGGCTGGCTTTTCAGGGACTCATAGACCACCCCGCCACCGTCATTGGAATGACGAATCCGAGCGCGGTAAACCGCCACCTGCTCAAGCGCCTCACTCCAACCCGTCTGGGCAAAGTATTTCTCAAGCGACACCTGCTGAAAATGCGCCCACTCGTGAATGCCGTACGCCCATACGCCGTAGATGGCCCAAGCCAGCTTGCCTGGCACTGAAGGTGAGTAGTAGAGCCCGCCTTCCTCGCCTTCCTCAGGCTCCTTGTTCTCAGCCCCGCTCTGGTAGGGTGGCACCACAAGCAAGTGACCATTACCATAAGGACCACTTTGATAGAAGTTCTCACGAGGACGGGCCACTTGCAAAACCCGCACGCCCAGCACGCTGCCTAGACTGAGCGCGGCAGGATCAGCTGAGAGCAACCATTGACAGCCACTCAAGGCACTGGCCATCTCGGTGTACGACAGATGACTGACGCGGCTTTGGATCTCTTGCGTGCCGTCCCATCCCAAACGCTTGAGCTCAGCAAAAAACAACTCCACTTCAGCGGCAAGCCGCGCCTGCCCTCTGGCCCGACCGAGCAACACGAGCCCGTATCCCTGATGGCGGGTGAGCAGCAAAAAAGCCACCTGCGCCCAGAGCTTACCAGCAACGAAGCCGCCTGAAGATGAGGCCGGGCCGGGGACCACCGACAACGCATCCGAGGGATCATCTGCCGCCCCGAGCAAATCAATAGCGACCCAGCGCTTCTGCGGGCTTAAGCTCACCAAGGGCGGAAGGTTAAAAAACTCCCGCGACGTAACTGCCACCTGGCCTGCCGACTGCGGTGCCCCTAAATGAATCTGAAGCGAGGTCAGCAACTGCGTGGTTAAAATGTCCGTGAAATGGATGTTTTGCGTCACCTGCTCAGCCACCACCCCTTGGATGTAATGACTCCAACCGTCAGCCGCAAAAAATGAACCATCCCTGCGCCTCGTGAACCCTAATTTCACCTTGGCGGGGATCAAACTCACCAGATAACTGCTCGCCTCCGTGTAAGTCCAGTTCACAGCCAAATCCCAGGGCTGAGCAAACAACGGATCGGCCCACTGCTCAAGCGCTAGCAAGGCTCCCGCTGGGTCTGCAGCCGCAGCCTCCTCAGGCGCGCCCTCAGGCACCATCTCGCAGGGAAAAGTCAGCACCTGATGCAGCCAGGGGACTTGGCTTGCCACCTCTGCAGACTCATCTCTCACCAGAAGATCAATCACCACCTGCGGATAAAGCTGCTTGGCCGCCCGCAAAGCCATCAGACTTTGTAAGGTTTGAGCCAGCGGCGCCATTTGGATGACTAAAACTCGAATGACTTTTTCTTCTGAAAGCTTTCTCGGCTGGACTCTCACGTTTTCCTCCCCAGCGACGCCGCCCCGACCTTCGCCCCCGCCTGCCTAAAAACCAAGACCTTACCCACGCCGTCTGCTGCTTCCTCACCCTGACACGACGCGTCTTGGGCCGAAAGCCTTAGTTCTTGAGCACGTTGCTCAAGATTACGGACCTCCTGGTGTGCCTTCGTCCAAGCAGCCCCACTTAAGGAGCTGGGCAGCGCAGCGGCCCCACCCTCAAGCTCACCACCGACATCGACACCAGCGCCTGCCACTTCGGGAAAAACCAAGCCATCAACCGCCTGCGGAAGGGCAAGCGCGGCCGTATCTGCACCAAGACTCATGCCAGAACTCGCCTCAGGCCCCGCGCTAGTGCGCGCCTCCGCTGCGACGTGGTCGACCCCTCCTCCCCCTAAGAGCGAGGACAGACCGGACCCAGCGTCAGCAAAATGACGGTACTGGTGCTGTGGTTGGTGGTGCTGGTGGCGATATTCTTGACGTAAGGCTTTTAGGAAATAAAAAAAAGTCAAACTTTTCTTGCGCTCCGCAAGCGACGACCCTTCGCAAACAGCCTGAGGAGTAGCCACATCCGCAGCCGCACTCTGAGCCCCCCCCCCCTGCCAGTCGAGCTCTATTGAGTGAGAGCGAGCTTGCTCTCCCCTTTCCGGCGCCAAAGCAATGCCACCAGTGACATTAACGCTGACACTACTCCTCTGACCACGACTCCTACCGCCCCCTGCATCATTGGGAATGGCGGTAGCCTGACTCAGCTCTTCATCGATCTCTCCCATTAACCAGCGAATGTCGGCTACCATCTGTCCTCCATGACAAGAATACTGCCTTTTTTCAACTTACGACTTACCTTTGAGGCAATTACCCAAAATTCTGACTCAATCGACGACGAAAACGCTGCCTCTCCTAACTTAAACCAAAAATTTGCTCACTCACCGTTCTCACCGCTCCAAGCGATCTAAAAGATCGATGGCTCCGGTATAGTTAGCATTCATTCCTAGGATCTTAAGCACCGTTTCCTTGGTTTCTGCCATCTTTCCAAGATGATACTGCAGTCCAGCCAAGCAGTAGAGCAAATCGCAATTCACAAGCGCTCTTTCAGAATAACGCTCTAAGAGCTCAGATGCAATATTATATGTTTTTAATTTATACGCACACTTTACTAAGTAGAGTAAAGCAGTCGGATTATTGATCTCAAGCTCCAGCGACTGAAAAAAACAGTCATGCGCCGTCTGAAATTGACTCTCTAGAAAACTGCAACTGCCTAAACCAGAAAAAGCAAGCGCATTTTTGGGATTCGAAGCTAGAGCATCACAAAAATGACGCTTAGCATCAACTAGTCGCTGCGACTGCAGGTAAAGCACCCCAAGATTGGCTCGCACCTCATCGGCACTCGAGTTAAGCGCTAAGGCTGCTAAAAAGTGATGCTCCGCCGACTGAAAAGCGCCGTTACCCGCCTGGCCTTTTCCGGATTGCTGACAAAGACCTTCTACTTTTCCTGCTGCCTGATCCCCCCAACCATGCCTGGTCCAGCAATTACCGCAACTCTTATGCAACTCAAAGCGCTGACTCACGGTGAGATGGGGGAGCTCCAGCGTGCGCTCTAAAAGCAAAGCCGCCGCCTGATCCTTACTCTGTCGCACCAATATCCCCGCAAGTGCACGAAAGACCTCAAAAGCTGGTCGATAAATGATGGATTCTTCATAATGCTTTTGGGCATCACCCCAAAAACTCTGGGCCTCGCAACAGCGCCCCAACTGAAAATGAGCAAGCGCGGTGCACTCGCCTGCTCGCAGCAATCCCTGATAGATGTTAGCAGCCAGAGCATACTCTTTCTCTGCAATAAGAAGCTCACCGCTGCGCACTAAAAGTGAAGTATTCAGCTTGCCGTCTGGCAAGTAAAGCGCTGCTGCCACCTCACGACGACTACCCACGCCAACATCGACAACACCGCTCGTCTGGGGTGCTCCCCCCAACGAATGATGCCCGTGAGGCGCACCACTCAATCCGCTACCACCCCTTGCTGAGGACAAAGCAGCGATCGGAGGAGAAGGAGGTTTTTTCACCATGCGCACTAAAAAACAGGCCTCTTGCGGGCGCTCCTGCAGCGTGGCACTTTGCGGGAAATCCGCCCCGAGCGCAGCAGCGGTCAAAACGCGCGTTTTTCCGAGACTGTGCGCTTGAGACTGACTTTGAGAGGGCATGCGGCCGGGCGGCGTAGCGAGTGACTTAAAAATGCCGCTGCCTGCTTGCCGCACCAGGGGTCTAGGGGTTGCAGGAACACTGCTACCCACTTCCTCCACCCCGCCGACCTCCCACTCCCCGTGCGGCAATTTTTGCTCTAAGATCTCAGCCCATGAACTCATGATCGTTTTCTCTTTCTCTCTCCAGCAAGCGCTTAGTCGCCGTTTACCAAACGCCGTCCACCTGCCAGCCCAAGTCTGCAAGCGGGCGGCTACGAAACCGCAAAAGCTGTTGCCTTTTGCGCGTGTTGGCACGGATTTGCTCAAGCACCCCTTGCTGGGTCTGCTCCAGTCGTAACCTCAACTCCTGATCCGAACGGGCTAGCTCTCGCATCGCCTGCTCAAGCTGCACGACTGCCTGCTGCCACTCGCGCCCCACCGCCGCCGCAGGGTTTGCGTTGATAGCCCGGCCCGCTTCCGATGCACTCAAGCGACCAGCGGCTCCGTCAAGTTCTTGACGACCCTGCTGGGCTTCAAACTTCCCTTCAAACCCTTCAGGGGACTCCTTAAGCAAATCCTCCCGCAAACACGACTCCGCTTGTGCTGCTTGCTGAGCAAGCAGCACCCACTGGCGATCCAGCCGCTGTAACTCCACCAACCGCCTTACGCGCTCAGTGAGCAGTTCGTCCCAATCAAAAAATCCCCCTTGCGCGTCGTCTGGGCCGGTGCATGTCCGTTGCAGCAGTGCCCCTGCCAGCCCTTTTTCCGCTGACTGCCACCCTTGAGGGTCACCCGCCGCCGCTTGATCCTGCAAGAGCGCTCGCTCGTTAAGCCGCCTTAACGCTTCATAGAGCTCAAGCTTTTGCCTGAGCAGGCCTAGGCACTGCACGTTCACTCCGCTGCTGCTGCCGCGGATTACCGCACCAGGCGCACTGGGTGCGCCCGATGGCTCGCAAGCGTGAGCCGATAAAGCGGGCGGTGCATCAAGCAAATGCCCGTCCCTCCTCGCTTGTGGCAAAGCAGGCAACCGTTTGCGGCCTGAGGGAGAGGGAGACGAAAGAGTGGAGTGACTTGCCATTTGCCGTTTTCCGGTCCATCAGGTTTTCAGATTTCCTTCGCCGCCCAGGTGAGCCGCGGAATTGGTCTCATTTTTTTTTGCCTCAGCCTTATTGACTTCAACCACCGCCACCCGCCAAGCTTCCAGCAAATTCAGCAGGATTTTAATGCTCGCTTCCAACGGCTCTTTGATGTTTTCCGAGTTAGCCTTGATCATCTGCGTGATCACGAAATTGTACAAGCCCTCAAGGTTGCGCGCCAGCTCGCCCCCCACCTCAAAGTCGAGAGTAATGGCAAGCTCGTTGACGATGTCGTGTGCCTTACCGATGTGCACTCCCTTTTTCGCACGGTCTCCTTCTTCAATGGCGAGCATCGCCTTCTTGAGATGCTGAATGGCCCCTTCGTAAAGCAGGATTAGCAGCTGACCACGGTTGGCGGTTTTGATAAAAGTGTTTCGGTACTGACTTGCCCCTGATTTGATCGACATCGTGACTCCTCATGACTACTTTCCCATAGCAGCTTGCTCATGGGTCTTCACTGCTCTTAAATGCTCCCCACTAACCCATCAACTGACTGACCATACCGCCTCCTGCCCCCGGGAGCGCCGCTGAGAGATACTGCTGTTGCTTTTGTAAGTTGCCTAAGGTGGCTTCTAACTTGGCAAATTGATTGACTAAGGCCTCACGCTTGCGATCTAAGTAGCCGGTTTTTTGATCAATTTGCTGATCAATCGCATCCATCCGGGTATGGATCCCACGCTCCTTGTTCGTTAAAATACCATTGCCTGGGCGGGTATACGCCTCAAGCGTGTTGCGCAAGAGATCCACCAAGCCTTTTGGACCTGACAAGGCCTCTGCCACCGTTTCAAAATTCTGATCAACAAATTTATTAAACTTATCTTCCTTAAAACTCAGCGCTCCGGTCTTATCAAACTCAATGCCGATTTGATGGACGAAAAAGGACTTAGCCTTACCCCCTTCAGCACTCTCCGTGCCTCCCACTCGAACCTCCTGATGCAAGAGATTACGCAAGCGAAACTCTAAGGTTTGCAAGGTGCTGTCACCGGCAAAGGTGCTGGTCGTATCCGTACTGCGATCCACCGTGTTTTGTTTGATAATAAACTGCAGCACTTGGTTCAGATTATCCACCAGCGCCTTGACCTTCCCTGATACTTTTTGAATATCTTCTGAGATAGTCAGCGTAAAGGGTGCTCCGGGCTTGGCTTGTTTGAGATGCAAATTAATGCCGGGGAGGAAATCAGGGAGGTCGTTACTGGGCACTTCAATGGCGAAGCCATTCATCACCACTGAGCCGTTACGCGCCTCTTGCGTGTCGTCAATATAGATCTCAACGTCCGGGTGCTGAAAGTTAAAATCAGGAGCCTCGATTTGCGCCTTTGATCCTTGCTTGCGCCCACTAAAGACCAACTTCCAGGGCGCATCAGGCTCTGAGGCATCCTCAATCACAGCCGCTTGCACCGGGGATTGCGAGTTTTGATTGATCTGGCTTGCAATCCCGCGCAAGCTTGCAGACGATTCCTCAATGGCCACTTGCACCTCTTCGTCTTGATCGATTTGTAAGGACACAAATCCAGCACCAAAGACCAAGGCATCGGGATCCTCAAAACCGTTGGTCATAGCTGAACTGCGCAAAGCTAACTCATTGATTTCAATATCATAATGACCCGGCAGCGCTTTTTCCTTATCCAAGGTGACCGTCGCAATCGTTTGCCCATCGCCGAGATCGGCTTTCAATTCACGAAACTTCTGAAAGCCGTTCATTTCAAGTAAAGCCTTGTTGAGGCTGGAGAATTTGGACTTAAACTCCTGAAACAGCTTAAGGCGCGTAT
>JAYTHP010000017.1:0-2052 GCA_043732485.1 Oligoflexia bacterium | reverse complement strand
CAGCCTTCTTCCCAGCGCCGTCAACGATAATCGTGTTATCCTTGTCAATCGTCACCTTCTTAGCTGAACCCAAATCTTCAATTTTGGCCGACTCTAATTTGTGGCCCATTTCTTCTGAAATGACCTTGCCGCCCGTCAAAACTGCGATGTCTTGTAACATTTCCTTACGACGATCCCCAAAGCCAGGTGCCTTGATGGCGGCAACCTGCAAAGTGCCTCGTAACTTGTTGACCACTAAGGTCGCAAGCGCTTCGCCTTCCACTTCCTCAGCAATGATCACTAAGGGCTTGGAACGTTGAACCACTTTTTCCAACAAAGGCAACAAATCCTTCATGGAGCTAATCTTCTTGTCGTAGATCAAAATGAAAGGAGTTTCTAAGGCTGCTTCCATTTTTTCTGGGTTGGTCACGAAATAAGGCGATAAGTAACCGCGATCAAATTGCATGCCTTCCACGACATCCAGGGTGGTTTCAGCAGTCTTCGACTCTTCAACCGTGATCACGCCTTCTTTGCCTACTTTTTCCATGGCTTCAGCAATGATCATCCCGATGTTGGAATCATTGTTCGCCGAGATCGTCCCGACCTGTGCGACTTCTTTTTGATCCTTAATCGGCTTGGAAATTCTCTTAAGCTCTTCAACTACCGCATGGACAGCCTTATCAATCCCCCTCTTGAGCTCCATAGGGTTATGACCTGCAGCCACAATCTTGGCGCCTTCGCGGTAAATGGCCTGAGCTAAAACAGTGGCCGTGGTGGTGCCATCACCGGCATCATCATTGGTCTTCGAGGCCACTTCACGCACCATCTGTGCGCCCATGTTTTCAAAGCGATCGGATAGCTCAATTTCTTTTGCTACCGTTACGCCGTCCTTGGTCACGTTAGGTGCTCCAAAGGATTTTTCAATCACCACGTTGCGACCTTTGGGTCCCAGCGTTACTTTTACGGCATCAGCTAGGGTGTTGACACCATTCAAAATGGCAGACCGAGCTGCCTCAGAAAAACGAAGTTCTTTTGCTGACATATTGTCTCTCTCTCCTCAGATTAATTCAGTTAGTTCAAGACGCCAAGAATGTCTTCTTCGCGCATCATTAAAAAGTCATCGCCATCAATCTTGATTTCAGTTCCAGCGTACTTACCAAAAAGGATGCGATCTCCCTTTTTGACATCCAGAGGACGAATCTTGCCATCCTCGGCAACACGGCCTAGACCCACGGCAATGATTTCACCCTGGATCGGCTTCTCTTTGGCGGTATCAGGAATGATAATGCCACCTTTGGACTTTTCTTCTTCGCTAAAACGTTTGACTAAAACACGGTCATGCAATGGTCGGACTTGCATATGAGTTCAACCTCCCAAGCTTCAAGCCAATAATTGCGGTTGGCTAAAGCGTTATAATGAGTGAATAAAAAAGAAGAAAATTGCTTTTTCAGGCTTTTTTCTTCTCAGCTTGGTTCTTAAGAGCAAACGCTCTTTTAGCAACATTTGTTGTTCCTCTATAAGTGGAGGCTCGAACAAAAATGTCAAACGGCTGGCATGCTTTTTTTCAAATTACTTTCACCTCGAGCCTGCTTTCAGTTGCCTTTTTTCTAGAAATCGTTTAGCTCTATGAGCTCACAAGTCCGACGCAAGTCTGATTGCAGGTTGATTTTCAAGTTTGTTTACCGACACGATCTGCGCTTAGCCCCCACCTTTTTCAAGAGCGGCCGAAGCAAGATTGAACTGTGGCCTGGTAGCTCAGTCGGTAGAGCAGCGCCCTGAAAAGGCGTGTGTCGGCGGTTCGATTCCGTCCCAGGCCACCACTTTCTTCCCCACCCGCTCCTCAATCTCGTCTACCCCGATCTCCTTAAGCTCGCTGATCACCGTCTGTCATCAAGGCTGGTCCTTTTTGCCAAAGACGCAAGACTTTGGCCCAGGCCTCTCCTCTCAGCATCAGCCCCACCTTGGAAGACCCAACGTCAACCATCGGTTATTTTTACTCTTGACGCGCCTTCAGGCGCTGTTGCAGCAAATACTCAATCCTGACCCAGTCATAGGGCTTGCTAAAAATCCCTT
>JAYTHP010000016.1:0-7106 GCA_043732485.1 Oligoflexia bacterium | reverse complement strand
GTCTTGCGGTTGGGTCATCGCGCTGGGCCCTCAAAAAAACTTACCGCCTGCTCGCGGGGTTTGACTTGTAAAAAATCAGCCAGCGCTAATGTCTGCTTGCAGAGCTTGGCAATTTTTTCTTGCTCCGTGGTGACGATCCAAGACAAGTAAGGCGCCTGGGTGTTCAAGTAAGTCATGATTTCCTCGCTATAGCTCAAATCCATATGGTCAAATACCCCGTCAATCAAGAGCAGTTTGGGCTTTTGTACGAGTTGGCGGACGAGCATCAGTTTTTGATTCATCACCCAGCCGAGCGGCTCATGCCCTCGGTGTAAGGGCGTGAGCAGTCCTGCCGGTAGATTCTCAATCGCACAACGCATGCCTAAATCTTGCAGCAGTTGCTGCAATTCGCGCAAGTCCAGCTCTTCGCGTCCCATCTGCAGGTTTTGCAGCAGCGTGCCTTCAAAAAAGTCAGCATTGCCCCAGTAACCAATCTGGGAGCGCAGCGCCGCAAGTGACCAATGGCGTTGATCGATCCCCTGAAATTGTAAAATCCCTTGCGGCGGTTGATCTAAAGCCATGAGATAACGCAATAAAAAGCCTGCTTGTGGTCCACCGCCGATGGCAGCCGGGCTAAAAATCGCCAGGCTATCGCCGTTGGCGGCCAACTCAAAGTGCACCCCTTGAAACGACCCAAGCGGCTGCTGCGGGCTGTCTCGCATCTCTAAGTGGCGCACGCGAACGAGCGGTCCTAAGGGGTGCGGGGTGAGCGAAAAGTCCTCACCGTGCGTGCGCTCGGTAGGAATCGCTAGCAGGGCCGCAAACTTATCCATCGAGGCCGCTAAATCATAGAAACTCTCTAAGTATTTCCCTAATTTACCAATCCCCGCCACCACCGAGTTGACGATCAGTTCGGAAGCCACGAGTTGCCCTAAGGAGATTTCCTGGCGAATCACCAGCCAGCCGCCAATCCCTAGCAGCGCCGAGCTTACGATCACTTCTAGGGTCAGCGCCCCGATGGTTTGCTTCATGAGCACCGCAAAGTGCTTTTTGCGACTCTGTAAATGGGCCGAGGTCAGCTCATCCGCCACGCGAATGGCAAAGGTCTGGGCCGCTGGGGGCTTGAAGCTAAAGGAGGTGTTCAAGAGATGCTCAAGCCAATTAAAAACAGCGTACTTGGTCTTGGATTCTTGAACGCTAGTGCGGATGGCAGGCTTGCCTAAGCCAAACAGGCAAAGACCGATAAAAAGCACGATGATCCCGTCAAGCGCCAAGAGAAAGGGGTGATAAAAGGCAATAACGATCATGCCTAAGGTGATTTGTAAGACAATCGAAATGCCGTCTAAAAGCAGCGAGTTGAGCGTCTTTTGTACGGTGCTGATTTCAAAGAAATAATTGATTTGTTCTTGGTGTCGACCGCGAATCTGGGCAATATTGCTTTTGAGCTCGGAAGAGGAGGGTAAGGTGCAAGCGAGCGAGTAACGGGGAATGTTTTGCGCAAGCGACATGGCAAGACGCGCAAAAAGTCGTTGTTGCAACATCTCTGAGACCATGGCTTGTAAGACCCGCAAAATGGCTGAAAAACTCAAGATGCAAAAGACAATAAAGCTTAAAATCAAGATCGGCTGCATCAGCATGCCAAAGCCTAGGGTATTGACGAAGGTCTGAACCGCAATCGGGGTGATCAAGGAAAAGAGACTGACAAACGCGCCGTAGCTGATAATCGCAATGAGATCGCGGCGGTCTTGAATTAACAGCGTGGTCAGTTGCTGAAAGAAAGACAAGGTGATTCTTTGGGGTGGTAGGGCGTTTGGCACGAAAAAATTCTTTCTCAACAAGCAGAAAGCCGGTTGCATGCATTTTTGGATTCTAGCCACACGACGGGACGCGGGGCAAAAGCTTCTTTCTTACCCTAGCGCAAAAATTGCGCAGCAATCAAGATGAATTCCCAGGGTCTCGTCGCGTCGGGTGGCTAGGAAGGGTTTGACAGCCTGGCTGGCACACGTTACAAAAATAGACGATGACGTCTACTTTCTCTCAGTCTTTGCCTTTGGCACCCCGGTCAGTGCCACCGACGTTGTTCATTGCACTTGAACAACTGGAGGTCTTGGTACGCATCGGTTGGGGCGAGGCCGAGGCAAAAATCCCGCAAGTCATGGTTTTTCATCTGAAAGTACAATTTCCCGCTCTCCCTTTAGGGCCCACCGGGTTGATGACTGAAGCCTTAGCGGACACGGTGTGTTATGCTAGCATGGCTGAGTTGCTGCGCCTCACTGCTCAAAAGACCGTTTATCGCTTAGTCGAACAGCTTGCGTATGAGGTCTTTGGGGAGTTAAAAGCTAGGCTACCTGAGGGTGCTTGGTTGTGGCTGAAGGTGACGAAAGCGCAGCCGCCGATTGCAGGGCTAAAGGGTGGCGCAAGTATTCTGCTCGTCGATCAAGGCAGTTCTTTCGACTAACCCTGCGGGGGTCGGCTCTAGGGACTGGTCTTGGGGGGGGGGCTGAACATGCGCCGTCTTTTGTGTCCGGCTCTGAGCCCACGTTTATTTTTGATCTTGAGGTCCTCACCACCATGCAAATTTTGATAGGCCTAGGCAGTAATCTGGGAGATCGCAAGCAGGCTTTACGCCAGGGCATCTTGAAGCTGCGGCAGTTTTTGCGGGTGGAGAAGGTCTCGAGGCTGTATCAATCAGCGGCGATGATGCCCGATCAGGCGCCTGCCGACTGGAATCTTGAGTTCCTGAATTGTTCGGTCTTAGCAGAAACTGCGCTTTCGCCGCACGAGTTGTTACAAAAAACCCAGGCCATTGAGCAAGCGTGTGGGCGGCAGCAGGTACCCACTTCGCGCCACTGGGCTCCGCGCGCCTTAGATCTCGATCTTTTAATGGGGCAAGAGGAAGGAGCAGCAGCCGCAGTCGTCGTTGCAACCCAGGGTAGCCGCAGCAGTAGCCTGCTGCCCCACCCGCAAGAGTTCCCAGCGCTTGAGCTGCCCCATCCCGGACTGCACCTCAGGCCTTTTGCCCTGCTACCGGCTGCCGATCTTGCGCCCGACTGGAGGCTCACGGTGCCAGGCGGCAAGCGGGGAGAGGAGCGCGAGGTGACTTTAGCTGAGTTGGCCTTGCCCTGGCGTTTGCTCGACGTTTTGCCGTATGACACCCAAAAAGCGACCTCAGGGCTTGGGCAATGGATGGGAGTGCTTAATGTCACGCCCGACTCGTTTTCTGACGGGGGGCTTTTTCTGGACCCCGTGCTTGCGGTGCAGCAGGGACAGGCGTTACAAGCCCAAGGGGCCGCGATAGTCGATCTGGGCGGGCAATCCACCCGGCCGGGAGCTATCAGGGTCGACCCGAGCGTGGAATGGCAACGCTTAAGCGTGGTGCTGGGGCCCTTAGTGGAGGCTTTGGACATCCCGATCAGTGTCGACACTTTTTACCCAGAAGTGGCACAAAAAGCGCTTGCCGCAGGGGCACGCTGTGTCAATGACGTCAGTGGTTTGCAACATCCCGCCATGGCCGAGCTGTTGCAAGCTCACGGTGGGGGGGGTGGGCTACTCACAGTGCTGACCCACAGTGAGCACTTGGCGCCAGAGTGCGATCCCGTGGCTGCGGTCTTACAGTGGGCCGAGCGCTGTTGCAGTCGTTGGGGGGCGTTGGGCTTAGAGGAGTCGCGTCTGATCTTAGATCCTGGGATTGGGTTTGGCAAGACGGCGCAGCAGTCGTGGTGGTTGCTGGAAAATGCCAAGCGCCTGAGCGCTTTTCCAGTGGCCTGGATGGTGGGTCATTCGCGCAAGTCATTCTTAAAAACCCTCATGCGAGCGGATGAAGAGGCGCTGGCCCCTGCGGCGCGGGATTTTGAGACAGAGCAGCTGTCTGTCCATCTCTTGCGTTCAGGAATCAGCTGGTTGCGGGTGCATGACTTAAGCTATGCCCATCGACTCGAGCGCGTTTGGCAGGCGATTTCGTGAAGGGAGAGGCCGCTTGCTCACTGGAAAGAGCCCCGTATGAAGTATCTTGAAGCGGTGGCAAGCCTTGAAGCGCGGGTGGGGATGCCGGTTCACCGGGCTCCCTCGCTGGCGCCGATGATCCAGGCGCTGGGTGAGTTGCAGCAACAGTGCCCTGAATTGCGCTGGAGTGCAGCAAAAACCATTCTAGTGGCAGGCACTAACGGCAAGGGCAGTACTTGTGCCACGCTTGAGGCGCTGTTGCTTGCGGCGCAAGTCGGTCGCGTGGGGCTTTACACCTCGCCTCACCTTGAGGAGTATACCGAAAGAATTCGGTTGGACGGCAAGCAGGTTTCGCAAGCTCACTTTGCAGCCTTGCTGGCGGGGCTTGCAGCGAGGGTCGATTGCAGCCGGCTGAGTTGCTTTGAGATGCTGACGCTGATGGCAGTGTGGGCGTTTTACGGGCCCCAGGACGATGACGCTGCTGCTGCCTTCTGCTTGCCACCTGTCGAATGGGGTATTTTTGAAGTAGGCTTGGGGGGCACTTGGGATGCCACCAACGCCATTGCCCATGAGGTTGCGGTGATTGCGCCGCTGGGTTTTGATCATCAAAACTTACTCGGCCACACGCTCAATGAAATTGCAGGCAACAAGTTTGGGATCATTAGGCCGCTGAGTGGCAGCCAGGTGGACAAAACAACGGGCGGCATGCGGGTGATCAGCGCGCCGTTACCGCCTGAGGTGCTACCACTTGCAAGGCAGGTGCAAGCAGCCACCGGCAGTCACTGGTCTTTTGCTCCGCCTGCTTGCTGGGAAGTGCGGCAGGGGCCGGGAGAAAAAGAGCATAAGGTAGGCGAAACGGCCGCTCAAAGACAGCCGTTCACGACCGTTTCAGGGCAAGTTTCGGTGCAAATGCCTCAAGACCCGCGCGATCCCTGCTTCATCCTCCATTCCCCCTGGGGCCAAGCCGAGCTTGCACTGGTCGGCGCCCGCGCCGCTCAAAACGCCATGCTCGCCCTGGCCACCTTCCAGGCGCTAGGCTTTGACCCCTCCTCCCAGCTAGCAGCCCTGAAAAGCGTGGTTTGGCCTGGCCGAATGGAGCGGGTGTTACCGGAAAGTCTACTTTTACCTTGCCCGCTTTATTGCTCAGGCGATCATAATCCAGCAGGCGTGCAGTCTTTAATCGAGCTGCTGGAGGCATACGCTTACCGCACTTTATGGCTTTTGGTCGGTGTGACTGCGCAAAAAGATCTCGCTGGCATCTTAGAGCCGCTCTTGCAAGTGCGGGGGGCAAAAGTGGTGCTGACTGAGCCACCCTTTCAGCCGCGCAAGCTTGCTAGTTACCCGCAGGCTTTACGGGAGCGGGCGGTAGGTCTGGAAGCCGACCCGCTGACAGCCTTGCAAGGGATGGCGCGGCAGGCCGGGCCTGAGGACTTAATTTTAGTCACTGGATCGCTGTATTTAGTGGGATTTTTGAAAAAAGCTTTGAAAAAACCCGACCCCCTTGCTAAGATCGATTGAGTCTTTGGGGCCTTGGGGAAGGCTTAAAGCCTTGAAAGAGCTCAAGGTGCTTGCTTCGGAGGCTACGCAAAGAAAAAAGAGTCGTCGCTAGAGAGTTTTGTGCCCTAAAACTTTGTTCATTCCCTGCTCCGATGATGGAATTGGTAGACATGCAGCGCTTAGAACGCTGTGCTCAAAAGGCGTGGGGGTTCAAGTCCCTCTCGGAGCACCATCTTAAAACTTTCCCGGTCCGCGCTTGGGTTTGCTTCTTCCCCTTCCAGATCAAGCAACGTCTTAGGTTGCTGCGTCAATTACCTGACGCTCAGCTGACGTGCAGCCTCCCCCTGCATCCCCACCAACGCCCATCCACAAAAACACACACCGTCACTTCACGTGCATGAGCTGGTTTTGCTTTCGGTTTAATTTTTTCTTCGCGCAACCGAAAAGTTAGGTAATGACCTACCATCACTTTTGCCGCCTGCAAGGTGGCTCCGGTCGGCGACCGTTAAAAAAAGTCTTTTTCATCTGTTTTTCTCTACTCTTACGGCTCACGCTTGCAGATCTTTTTTTGCCAACTCAAGGTCTGCGCTCCTCGCAGGCCTTTGCAGCGGAACTCCCTAAGGTTTGGATCGCTTTAAATATGCTAGAAAACATAAAGACGCACTATGCGGAAATTGCCAAGTGCACCCCACCTGCAGACGGTAGCTCCGAGTGGGCTAAGGATTTGGGAGGCCCTGAAGGAGCCACAAAAAAGCGAAAAGAAGCTGAAAAAGAGGTTCTTAAGCTGTTTAAAGACTTGATAGAAATTGACGGTCAGGATGAAAGTCTCCACCCCCTGCGGCCAGCAGACCCTACGGTTCTGGTAGACGAAGAAGGAGAAGAGGTCCCTCCGCCTGCTTACGATGCTGAAACCAATGAATTGCTTCACAAAAACTTTATTCATCCATATTATAAAAAAGTACTTTCAGAGATTGAAGCACACTTGGCTGCTGCGACCAGCGATGTAGATAAGCTTCGTCTCATGAATCCGTTGAGTACGAGTAAGAATAACGATAATAATAGCAAAAAAAAGAAGTGTTTCCAGCGACTTAAAGCGTTGCTCGAATACCGTGAATCACTCCTGGCACCTGCAGCAAAGCAAGATCACCTGGCATTGGTGAAGAATTACGCGGCGATGCTGGAGTTGGAGCCTCATCCTGATGAGCTGATGGGCCCAGACAGACCTATGAAGGAGAAGCGGGCAAAACATTTCAAATTTGTGGGCCAAGTGAAGAGCTACGCACGCTCGCTTGAAGGGGAGTCGGATATGGCCCATGTTGCAAGCACGTATGCACTTTTAGCTGATTCTTACTTGGAAACGGTGGCTCAGGCCGTGTCACCGGTGCATCATCAAATTGCTTCAGCCTATAAAGAAGCAGCTAAAAAATATGCTCTGAGTGTGGCAGCTAACGGGCAGGATTCTGTAAAATTAAAAAAAGAGCATCAAAACCTACTTAAACTTTATAAGGAAGTTATTCAGTCTGCAGCGCTAGGAGCAGGCACCCCACTGCCTCATGGCGACGGAAGCGCCCCACTGCCTCATAGCAACGGAAGCGCCCCACTGCCTCATAGCAACGGAAGCGCCCCACTGCCTCATGGCGACGGAAGCGCCCCACTGCCTCATGGCGACGGAAGCGCCCCACTGCCTC
>JAYTHP010000015.1:0-2058 GCA_043732485.1 Oligoflexia bacterium | reverse complement strand
ATTTAGGCTATACTTGGACCAGGCAAGGCGTCAGGCTGGAGGATGCCGAAAAAGTGCTTAAGCATGCGCTCAGTTTACAGCCCAATAACGGCTTTATTCAAGACAGCTGGGGCTGGTATTTGTTTGTAGCCGGACGCACGCTGGAAGCGGTGGCAGAACTGGAAAAAGCGGTGCAACTGGAGCCTAAGGAGGCTGTGATTCAAGAACATCTTGCAGACGCCTATTTACGCGCGAATTTCCGGGAAAAAGCCTTGCGTCATTATCAGTTAGCCGCGCTCTTGGCGCCGGAAATGCCACAGCTTGAGTCCCTCCGCTTGAAGGTCGCACGCCTCATGGAAGCCCCTGCCACCGGGTCGCTCCCCCCAGCCAAAGATCAGCCAACGAGCGATCACCAGACAGGCAATCGCTCGTTGGCAAGCGTGGTGGAGCCTGTTACTCCCGCGGCTCCGCATCAGCAGCCACAGCGGGAGGGGCAAAAAAAGGCTGCCGCTCAAGCGAACACACCCTCCGCGGGTCTGGTCCCGGCTCCTTCTTCGACGCACTTGCCTTCCCACTTGGACACCCCTGAGCGATGATCCGAAGAGGCTTTAAGCCCAGGAGCCAGCAGCAGCTGAGTCGACTGATGGCACTCGCCACAAGTGTTGCGCTGTGGCACTGTGCCAGTACTTTGAAAAGCCTCAGCCCACCTGAGCATCCTGAGCAACTGATGGCGGCTCTTTGTCAAGCACCGCCAAAAATTGCCAGCGTGGAAGGTGAAATCTGGCTGAAGGTGCAAGCGCCTGAGTTGCGTGGACAATTTCGGGTCAGTGTGCTGGCCCGGGCGCCAGACGAGGTGCAACTCGACTTTTTAAATTTACTGGGCGGTAACGAAGGGCGGTTGATTCTCAGTCCGCACCGCTTGCAGTTCCTGGCGCCAGCGGATGCCCGAAAAAATCGCGATCAAGTGACGGACGTTTGGGCGGGGATTCCGTTAAGTTGGATCACCGGGCTGTTTTTTGGTCAAATCCCTTGCCCCGAGCGCAAAACCTCAAAGACGTCGGCGACGTCGGCGGCGTGGGAAGTCGTTTCTGCGGGTCCCTTAGTCTTGCGCTCCCCGGCAGGAGCAGGTGGGCTTGGCAGCGGCGAGATGACCTATCAAGTCGGGGAATTTGAAGGCGCGCCTTGGGCTGAGAAGCTGTGGGTGCGAGAAAAAAGCGCGGGGTTGGCGAGTTCCGCTTCCCTGGAGTTGAGTTTCGCGCGACCTGAAGCCAAGAGTCGTTTTCCCACGCAATGGGAAATCCGCGCGCCCCAGGGCATGCTCAAAGTGCGCTGGCAGCAAAAGAAAATCACGCTCAACCCTTAAGTTGGCGGTTGCTGCGCGCGTGCTCTCTCTCCCCTCAATTGACAAAAAACCAGTCTTGACCGTCGTTTGACTCAATCTGTAACTCAATCAATAATGCGACACGGCTACGAGCGTTTCAGGGTTTGCCAAAGAAGCAGGGGGGGGCAGAGGCGCACGCGAAATGGCCTTGTGGGGGACGGGCGGTTTATGCAAGAGTAGCAAGAGATTGGGTTTTTAGCTTGCGGCAGCGTCCCGGATTTTTTTCTTGTTCCTTGGCTCTTGTTCCTTAGCTCTTATTTTTTAGTTCTGATGCACTGACTGTTTTTGGTCTGACTCTTCTCCTTAGGGATCCTGTTTATGGCACGAAGATTTCAAGCGGCAATCAGCAGCAGGTGTGCTGCAAGGCAAGCCTGCCGAGGCTTGGGGGTCTTCCTCTTGTGCAGTATCAGCTGTCACCAGCCCCTGAGTCCTGCGCCTGCCCACCGGTTACGTTTTGCTTTGCATCAACAAGTGAGTAGCCTGGATCCGCGGTGTGCCAGTCAGCCAGAAGTAGCGCAGGTCTCCTCTCAGATTTACGAGACTTTGCTGCAAGTCGCACCATCGGCTGACGCTCGGACGGATCTTCGGGCTCAGGCGCAAGGTAAAGCCACCGCTTTGGTGCCTGGGCTGCTGGCTGCTTTGCCGACGGTCAGTCGCGATGGCCTGACCTATAGCTTTCAGCTAAAAGCAGGCAGCTT
>JAYTHP010000014.1:0-7118 GCA_043732485.1 Oligoflexia bacterium | reverse complement strand
CAGCCGGGGTGCCAGAGAAGACAATTTGCCCTTGATCCAAAAAAGCAATCTCATCGGCAAGCGCTAAGGCTGAGGAAATGTCATGGCTAATCACCACCGAGGTGAGCTTGAGGCGGGCATTGAGTGCCACAATCAGGTCATCCACCGTGGCACGAATCACCGGATCTAAGCCCGTGGTCGGCTCATCGTAGAGTAACAACTCAGGCTCGCGAATCACCGCCCGCGCCAAACCCACCCGTTTGCGCATCCCCCCTGACAACTCACTCGGTAACTTCTCTAACCCCTGCTCCATGCCCAGCAGCGAGAGGGTTTCTACCACTTTTTGGTGAATCTGGGACTCACTCCAACCACTGTGCTCTCGTAAGGGAAATGCCACGTTCTCATAGACTGTGAGGTCATCAAAGAGCGCTGAGTTTTGAAACAGCATGCCAAAGCGCATCCGTAAGCGCTCAAGCTCACGGTGCTTCAAGCGACCCACCTGCTGGCCTGCCACCCAAATATCGCCGCAATCAGGCCGCAAAAAACCTAAAACATGCTTCAGCAGCACCGACTTGCCGACCCCCGAAGGCCCTAAAATATAAGTCACTAGCCCCTTTTTGATCTTGAGACTCAAATCAGCGAAGACTGGACGCACACCGCCTGCAAATTTCTTGGACAAATGCTCAATTTCAATAGCAAACCCCTGTGCTTCACTCACTATAAACTCTCCTGACCCGGGGCGCTAAAGCAGTAAAAAGCTCATAAGGAATGGTGTCTGCCGCTTGCGCCAACTCCCAAGCATCCACCTGCGGACCGAGCAACTGTACCCAGTCGCCCACTTTTTGTCGCGCCCCGCATAAAATTGCCAGCAAATCCATGCTCACTCGCCCCACCATCGGTAATGGCTTAACTCGTGCCGCGCGCCGACCCAGCCCCACACCTAAGGATGGTGACGGCTGGGGAACGACAAAACCGCGATTCCCCAAGGCGCGGTGAATGCCATCGCCGTAGCCTGCGCCCACAATCCCAATGCGCGCCGCCCGAACCCCTAACACCTGATAGGTGCCACCATAACCCACTGATTCTCCAGGCAAAACCCGTTGCATTTGCACAATCGGGGCCTCAAGCGTCAACACCGGCTCTAAGCCCCGCGGGGCTGCCCCGCGCCACGGTGGAATCCCGTACAACGCCAACCCCGGTCGCACCAGCGTGGTCAGCTCCCCTAAGGCAAAAGCCTCATGATTCCAGATTGCAGCACTATTGCCCAGATGAAAACGGGTTGCAACCTCAGCCCCCAGAAACTGTTGCCGCACCGCCCGAAAACGCACGACTTGCGCACGACTCAAGGCACTTTGCGGATGGTCTGCCATCGCCAGATGCGAGAACACCCCTTGCGGAGGAGGCTGCAACCGCAAGTCCCTCACCACCTCGTGCGCCTCCGCCCAATCAATACCAAATCGATTTAGTCCAGTATTAAACTCCAGATGATAGCTTAATTTTTTGCTCCAGCCCCGCTTACAAAACCCCAGCCAATCGGGCGTTGAGCTGATGACGGGGGTTAAGCCATGGCGCAGACAAAAAGCCCCTTTTTCCTCGCTCCAGGGACTCGATTCGGAGAAAACGATAATCGGCTGCCGCTGCGCGCGGCTGCCCGCCAGGGCTTCGCGCACCACCGCCCCTTCCGCCAGGGTGGCCACCCCAAAACCAAAGCAATCCTTTTGTCCGCGTAACGCCCGTACAACGGCTACGACGCCGTGGCCGTAGGCGTTGGCCTTGACCATCGGCAAAATTGCCTGGCCCTGGAGCTGTAGCTGCAAGTACTTGTAATTACTCACTAAACTTTTGGCGCGAAAGTGCGCGCGCACCCGCTGGGTGTCCAAGAACTGGGCTTCCTCGCTCGTCACTGTGCGTTTTCCTCTCACACCTTCACTCAAACCCTTTCACTTAAGCACCGCGAGTCGTTGACTTTCCTTCAGCCTACTTCTCAAACCGACCGGCGCTTTGCGTAATCCAAGCCGCTAAGTCTTGAAAGGCTTTTTCTTTGCCCACCTCGTTAAAGGACTCATGAAAGAAGTCTGGATAGGTCACCAGCTGCTTCTCGTCGCCTAAGGTCTGAAGTTTTCGATAATAGGAAAGAGCCGCCTCCGCGTCCACCACTTTATCTTGCAACGGCACGATCATCTGCAGTGGATAGGCCAAACGGCCTTGATGCCCCAAGACCTCCTCAATCATCGCCATCAAGGAGGTGTAAAAACGCGGCGTTCCTTTACCATGCACCAGACGATCCTCACAGTAAGCCCGCACCACCGCTAAATCGTGACTCAACTCCAAAGCATCCACCTCGGTGGTTAAGTGCAACGACCCCCACAACGAGGACAAGGCATAAGCCAAGCGCTTTTTCACCCAGGGCAACGGCACCCTGACGCGCAACAACGGCGCTGAGAGGGTTGCCGCACTCAGCGGTAAATCAGGATACAGTTGCAGGGTGCGCAGAGCAATTAACCCCCCGAGCGAGTGCCCAAAAAGGTGAATCAGGGGCTCAGGCGCTGGCAACTGATGCCGCTTACGCGCAGCCACCCACTGCGCCCGCGCTTCGTGCACCCGGTCGACCGCATCCCGCACCAGCTCGTCTAAGGATTCAGCGTGACCGCGGATCCCTTCCGAGTGCCCATGACCGCGGTGATCGTAATGAAAAACCCCCGCCACCGCGTGTTGCAAGTAATGCGGAAAGTGCAAATACCGCCCCCCGTGCTCGCCCATGCCATGCAAGATCACCAAGACCACAGGCGGGGCGCCTGGCAAAGACACCCTTGGCAGCTTCGAGTAATGCAAGACGTTGTAAAGCTTCAGCTGATCCACCCGACTGGGTACAATTTGCGGACTGGACGCCCAGCCTTCCGGCAAGCCTGGAAAATGCTCAGGCAACAGATACCCTTGCTGGTTCTTCAAGCCAACGCCCGGATTAATGGCCGCCACGGTGCAACGCCCCCACGTAAGCCTCAATGGCGCGTAAGGCGCGCGCCGAGAGCTCTAAAAAACGAAAACTAAAGCCACGGTGATCGGCCAGCAACCGGACAATCTCGCCTTCAGCCACAAACGACGCCATCCCAGGACCCATCAGCCCCACCGCCCGAGGCTCATTAAAACTTAAATGCAACTTCAAACGCCTCCCCACCTGCCAGTCCGGACAATCCATTAAAATTTGCATGCCCCCCACGCTAATGTCCCGACACACCCCGATCACCGCCTTCGCCTGCTGCGAGACCCGGACGGTGGCAACCAGCGGCGCGCGCGGGGCCTGGCGGCGCTGGTCTTTCGAAGTCATAGCCACGACGCCCCCAGCTGCCTGACGCTTGCGCTTAAACCATTCTGAGAAGTATTTAATTTCATTCATTTTTTTCCAGCTCTTCATCCCCTCTTGCCAGCAATAACTGGTCTCGCTTACTTGCCCTGCAGCCAGCATCCACTCCAAGTCTTCACGCGCATAGGGACCAAACTGGGTTTGCTCGAAATGCAAAAACCACTTGCGCCTACGCTCCTGCGCCCCTTTTTTAGCCGCACTTTTGTGCGGGGGGAGAGCGGCCGAGGCTTCACCTGGCGAACTTCTTCCCACTCCCGCCGCCTCCTCCTCCTCAAGCTCAGCGTTTCGCCATTCCAGGGGCAGACCAAGGCGCACCTGCAAGGCTTGGCGCTTGGCCAAGCTAATCGGCTTGACGCAGGGCGTGGGCGAAGATTGAGGATGGGACGACAGCGCCGGCAGGCGATGGGGTTTTTTCGGCCAATCTTGCTGAAAAAGCGACAAAAAACACAAGCGCGTCCAGTCTTCTAAGCACTCAGCCCAGACAAAATCCAGCCAACTGAGCCTATGGTCATTCAATTGCGCATAGATCTCACCCCGCGAAAACGGACCACGTGCCTGTGCGGACTGGTGCTCTACCTGGTGCTCGGAAGGAGCAAGATACCACTCGACTGCTGCAGAAGAAACCCAAGAGATGTTTTTTTTCTCCATTTCTTTCATTCTAATGTACATTTTCTCTGGACGTCTAGCAGAGAATCAAGATATTTTTAAAAGCCACTATGCACACTTTTCCTCGTTCGCGCGTTGAGCCTGCCCGGTTGTCTGATCCTCACCCTGAATCACCGACGAGAAGCCTCAGCCTTCTCCGTCACCTTCTTCTTCCCCCCACGCTGGTGGTTGGCTTTGGGCTGCTCCTCCTTCAGCAGGCAGCAGCAAGCCCGCCTACTGCTGCTGCTTTCATCTTGCAAGGGCCCGAGGCACCCGTGACCAGTCGCTTTCAGTCCCCAGTGGGGTTTAAGGGCATGGTGGTGTCGGATTCGCCGGAAGCCTCGGCCTGGGGCATGGAGATTTTACGAGCAGGCGGCAACGCGGTGGACGCTGCGGTGGCCACCGCGTTGATGCTAGCCGTCACTCGCCCCCATTACGCGTCACTCGGTGGCGGGGGATTTTTAGTCTTTTGTCCCTCACCCACCGACCTCAACTTGCAAAAAAAAGTGAACCAGCTGCTCGCGCTCACGCCTCCTGCCGCCCGCAGCAGCAGCACGGACAACGTCAATACCGACACCAAAACCGATACTCCTACCCTCCCTCCGACTCTCCCCCCAGACTGTATTTCGCTTGATTACCGCGAAATTGCTCCAGCACTGATTGAAAGCCAATTTTTTATCCCCACCCAACGAATCCTATCATCGCTGACCGCCACGGGCGGCAGCGCCCTCAACTCCGCCTCGCAAAAGGGCGCCTTAGCGTCCGCCACCCCGGGCACACCGGCAGGCTTACTGACGGCACTCGGTGCGTTAGGCTCTTTTAAGGCCGCACGCCTCTTGGCGCGGCCCATTGAGGTCGCAGAAAAAGGCTTCAGGCTGACCCCGCACGGCGAGCGGGCGGCCCAGGAGCGCTGGCTGGATTTTAATCCCGCAGCCCAAACGCTCCTAGGCTGCAAGAGCCCCTCCCCAGCCACCCTGCAGAACCCTCATCCCAAGCTGACTGCTTGCCCGACTGGCACCCTGATTCATCAGCCCGAGCTTGCTGCCATCTTGAGAAAACTAGCCCAACAAGGCAAGAGAGGGTTTTACGAAGGTTCAGTTGCGCAAAAAATTGCCCAAGGCATTCAAAAAGCAGGAGGCGTGATGAGCACGGCTGACCTCAAAAGCTATGCGCCGACCTGGCGCCGACCGCTGCAAGGCCAGTTTCAAGACTGGAGTGTCCAAAGCATGGCGCTGCCGTCGTCGGGGGGAACGGTCTTACTGCAACTGCTCTTTTACGCGGAAGCGGCGATTCGCGACCAGCGCTTAAAAGAAGGCTTTGGCGCCGCACAAAGTATCCACGCGCTCAGTCACGCCATGAGCTTGGGCTTTGCCGATCGCGCTTACTTCCTAGGCGATCCCGATTTCCTGGAAAACCCCCTGCTCACCCTCCTGACGCCACCCTACTTGCAAAAACGCTGGGCAAGCTTTGATTCCCTCAAATCCACCCCCCCGCAAGACCGCGGCAACCCCCAAGACCTGGGCCTCAGTTCACAAGCAAGCAACCGCGGCAGCGAACCAGGCCTGAATCCGGCTCCAAGCTCGCCTGCAAACCTTCAACGACCACGTCAACCAGCCGAAGGACAGCACACCACTCATCTCTCGGTGATTGATGCCAGCGGTAACGCCGTGGCGCTCACCACCTCCATTAACCACAATTACGGCTCAGGCTTTGTCCCGCCAGGCACCGGCGTGATGATGAACAACGAAATTGATGATTTTAGTCTGCAACCCGGGGCCGCCAACGGCTTTGGTCTCATGGGCTCAGCAGCAAACGCGCTTGCACCTAGAAAAAGACCCTTAAGCTCCATGACCCCCACGATCATTCGCGATGCCCAAGGTCACGTCAAAGTGGTGATTGGCGCCGCAGGAGGTCCGAGGATCATCTCTGCAGTCTTTTTATCGCTCATTAACCATCTGTATTTTCAGATGCCGCTGTCTGACGCCATTGCTGCGCCGCGCTTCCACCATCAGTGGCAGCCAGATCTTCTGCTGCTGGAGCGTTACGGCTTCCCACAAGAAGTCAAAGAAGGGCTGGCGCGCTTAGGCTATCTCTTTCAAGAAGTCACCCAGCTTGCCTCCATCCACGCGATTGAGCAGCAACCCCATCACCGCGCCGTCGGTTACGCCGATCCTCGCGGCGAGGGCTCAGCCATCGGCTACTAAGACCCCACACACACGCCCCCAACCGCAAAATGAGCCAGAGCGGCATCCAGGAAGCGTGCAATGAACCGGGTCATCACCGCCGCACCCCAAGCCCGGCCGCCGCAAACGATCCGGGCTGAGGCACTTGTCCGCGGACGAGAGAAGTCCATGCCACAATGCCAAAAAGCAACACTTGGCGGCTGAGGCTCGGTGGATTGAGGCGATGCGTCACGGAAGGGTTAAAAACGCTTCAGAAGCTTTAAGGCGTCTTAAGGCGAGTCTTCGGGCGACTGAAAACGCTAAGCCGCGCGAAAAAGCGCAAAGAAGCCTGATCATGCGCTCAAGCAAGTTTCTACGACGCCTCGTGCGGTACACTCCTTTTGCCCCTAGTGTCCCTCGGCTCCTCATACGATCGACAGCAGATCGTCTCACGTAACGATAGCCGCATAAGCACTGAGAAAGGGCACCCTAGGAGGTGCCTAAAAAAACGAGAGAAAAGCGAAGTAAAGCTGGGCTCACCAACAAAGCCCACCGCCCCCGCTGCAAAGACACCGGCGCATGATCCGCTCTTCCTCGAGCACCCTTCAGCGCGAACCCTGCAACTTTCCCAAAAGCCCTAAGGTCCCTCATCCAGTCTTTGCACCAGACTCAAGTTCCCCGCTACCTTTTAGTCCGTACCACCCAACGTCACTTGGTTCAGCTCACACCCACTCGTGCCTGACGACTGAAAGAAGGCCTTGAAGTAGATCTGGCTTAAGGTCCCAAACGACGCGACGTTGGTGTTGACGACGGTCGCAGCGTTGGCCGTGGCCGTCGTGCCGCCTGCGGTGGCCCAGGCAGAACCGTTCCAATACATCCAGGGGCCCGAGCTGCTGGAACCGATATTATATAACACCCCACTTGCACACCCCCCTGAGCCCAACGTCTGCAAGAACGAACTGAGGTTGTAA
>JAYTHP010000013.1:0-19986 GCA_043732485.1 Oligoflexia bacterium | reverse complement strand
TGTTTTTGCCGCCCGCCAGCACCACGACATCCACGCTCATTCGTTTCCCACAATCATTCGCTTGCCCCCAATGTCGGCGTTATCCACACTTTGCCTTCACCGTCAAGCTCGGGAGGCTTGAAGTTAAGGTCTCTCGCCCGTGACCAAGCCCTGAAATCGCGCCACGGTTCCTGCGGTTGTGCCGGTATAGCTTGCCTGATAGCTGCCATCTCCCTGGTTGACCAGTTCGCTTAACGTCTCGCCGCTTGCACCATTCATGCGCTGGAGGGTAACTTGAAGGCGTTTAGCAATCATCAGCCGGTCTGTCGAGTCACGCAAGTAGAGGGTGATGGTGGTAGGCGTGCCTGCCTCGACCGTGGTTTGTGGGAGGGCTGGATACCTAGGCGGGTGTTTTTCGGGATGAGGACTTTCAAGGGCAGCCGTTGGTGAGCGCGCCTATCAGTAAAAGCAAGAGGTTTGCAGGGAGCAAGCGGTGGGCGTGAACGAGGTTGTTTTTCATGGGAGTTTCCAGGTTATCGTTTTTGTTGGTCTTTATCTTGCCTGGTTCTCCTGAGATTATTCCAAAAAAGTTTCTTTTGTCGATACAAAAGTGAAGACCTATAAAGGGGGGGGCGGTTGGTTGGCAAGCGGCTGGTGGGGTTTGGAGCGCAAGCAGTGGGAGCGCAGCAAGACACAAGAAGCTAATTTTTGCGTGCCGTTTTGATTTGAGGTAGGCTTGAGCCTGAATATGTCAAAAAAAAAGCGATTTCGGGCGGATACGGCAGACACTGAGTTTTATCTTGCGAAAATGAGGCAGCATGGCCTGCGGGTCACGGAGCCTAGGCTTGCCATTTTAGAGGTTTTACGCCGCAAGCATGGTCCCTTTACGGTAGAAGAGATTTACCAGTTTTTAGAGAAAAACTGTTGTGATTTAGCGACCTTGTATCGCTCGCTTGCCAGTTTGGAGAAGATTGCCGTACTCGTGCGCTGTGATTTTGGCGATGGTTTAGCGCGCTTTGAGCTAGCACACACCGACGATCGGCATGATTTTCATCACCATCATGTCATTTGTAAAAAGTGCAAAAAAATTGAGGTCTTAGAGGACTGCGAGTTAGGCGATCTTAATGCACCGGTGGTGGCCAAGGGCTTCTTGCAGGTCTCTCATACCCTGGAGTTTTTTGGAATTTGTTTGAGTTGCCAGCTTTAAGTCAGATTTTTGAAGAAATCATTGCCCTTGTCGTCAATGATCACGAAGGCCGGAAAATCGTGGATCGTGATCTTAAAGACCGCTTCCATCCCTAGCTCCGGAAAATCCAACACCTCGACCTTGGAGATGCAATCTTGCGCCAGGCGGGCAGCCGGTCCGCCGATGGAACCTAAGTAAAAGCCCCCGTATTTCTTGCAGGCTTCTTTGACCTGGGCGCTGCGATTGCCTTTAGCGAGCATCACGAAACTGCCGCCGTTTGCTTGAAAAAGCTCGACGTAAGAATCCATCCGTCCAGCCGTGGTGGGACCAAACGAACCAGAAGGCAACCCTTCAGGGGTTTTTGCGGGACCGGCGTAATACACCAGAAACTCTTTGAAATAGTCAGGTAACGGTTTGCCTTGATCCAGCTGCTCCTTGATCCTGGCGTGTGCCTGGTCGCGCGCCACAATCAGCGATCCGGTCAGCATCAAGCGGGTGGCGATCGGGTACTGACTCAATTCCTGCCGGATGACACTCATCGGGCGGTTGAGGTCAATGTGGATGGCTTCTTGTTGCGGCAACTCCACTTCCGGCAAATACTGGGCGGGATGGGTCTCGAGTTGCTCCAAAAACACCCCTTCTGGCGTGATTTTGCCGCGGGCCTGCCGATCGGCTGAGCAAGAAACGGCAAGCGCCACTGGACAAGAAGCGGCGTGACGCGGTAAGCGAATCACGCGCACGTCGTGGCAAAAGTATTTACCACCAAACTGGGCACCAATCCCAGAGCTTTGGGTCAACTGGAAGACTTCTTGTTCAAATTCCTGATCCCTAAACCCCCGACCCAAGGCATTGCCTTGTCCAGGCAAGTGGTCCAGCTCACCGGTTGAGGCAAGCTTAGCGACTTTCAAGCAGTGTTCTGCGGAGAGGCCACCTACCACTACCGCTAAGTGATAAGGCGGACAAGCCGAGGTGCCGAGCAGCTTGATTTTTTGCGCTAAAAACTCTTTCAGCGACTTCGGGTTGAGTAACGCCTTGGTTTCTTGAAATAAAAAGGTCTTATTTGCGGAGCCTCCGCCTTTGGCAATAAACAGAAAATGATACTCGCCGCCCGGGCAAGCGGTGATTTCAATCTGGGCCGGCAGGTTGGACCCGGTGTTGACCTCTTGAAACAGGCTAAGCGGGGCGAGTTGTGAATAGCGGAGATGGGAGGATTGAAAGGTTTTAAAGACCCCTTGGGCTAAGGCAATTTCATCATTGCCACCGGTAAACACGTTTTGTCCCTTTTTGCCTAGCACAATGGCAGTGCCAGTATCTTGACAGGAGGGTAAGACAAATCCCGCGGCAATGTTGGCGTTTTTGAGTAATTCAAGCGCCACGAAGCGGTCATTGGCCGAGGCTTCGGGATCGTCGTAGATTTTTTTCAGCTGGGCCAAGTGCTTGGAGCGCAGTAGGTGCGAAATGTCGCGCATTGCGGCTGCCGTGAGCAGCGTCAGAGCCTCGGGGTTGATTTTTAAAAAGGTTTCCCCGCCACCTTGAAACTGCGAGATAAAATCGCGGGTGAGCAAGCGGTAAGTGGTTTCATGCTCGTGGGTTTCAAGAATTGCTTGATATTGAAAAGAAGTCGTCATACACTTAAAGATAACACAAAATTAAAAAATCGAGTTGCACAATTATGGCCACCTTTGCTGAGTATTCAAAAACCTCGCTGTTCAAGAAATTCGTGATCGCGCTCTCCGGACTCAGTCTCGTCGGATTTGTGGTGGTTCACTTGTTGGGTAATCTTACGCTTTATGCCCCGACCGGCACCGACTTCAATGCCTATGCAGCCTTTCTTGAAAGTTTTGGGGGTTTCCTCACGGTTGCCGAGATTTCGCTCGTGGTGTTATTTGCTACCCATAGCGGCTCAGCCTTGTTGGCGCAGTGGGGCAACCAGCAAGCCCGTCCAAAGGGTTACCGTCTGTGGAAGTCTAAAAACGGCAATACCCCCAGCAGCAAGGCCTCGCGCAACATGGCCATCAGCGGCAGTGTGTTGCTTATTTTTCTCATCATTCACATCATCCAGTTTCGCTTTGGTCCTAGTATCGCTGAAGGTTACAGCGTGGTGCAAAATGGCCATGAAATTCGCGACCTTTATCGCCTCGTTTCTGAAGTTTTGCATCAACCTTGGGCGGTGGGGCTGTATGCCGCCGCGATGGTGGCACTTGGCTTTCATTTGAATCATGCCATCTGGAGCGCCACGCAGTCGCTGGGCTTGGTGCGCTTGGCTGCAAGTAACCGGTTTCGCTTGGCTGCAGGGCTGGTGGGAGTGTTGCTGGCGGTGGGGTTTTTCTTTTTGCCCTTTTGGATCTATTTTCAGCCTCACGGCTAAGCTCTCTGTCCGCCTTGCCGGTCGAGAGATCTCGTGAGGGGGGGGAGGGGAGAGCTGCTGGGCGTTATTGTCGTCGTCGTCGTCGTCCGTGGTGGTGGTGGGACGCAGAGAGAAGAACGAGTCTTAGGGAGCTTTGGGTTTTGGCTGTGACTGAGGGGGCGAGCTTTGAGCCTGGTCGCTTCGTCGTGAGAGATCAGGAAAAGTGTGGTGACCAGGTGCGTAGCGTGATGAAGGAAAAAAGAGGGTAAAAGCAATGGCAGTGAAACTCGACTCAAAGGTGCCTTCCGGTCCGTTGGAAGACAAGTGGACGCATAGCAAAAATCACATGAAGCTGGTCAATCCCAGCAACCGCCGCAAGCATACGGTGCTAGTGGTGGGCACGGGGTTAGCAGGGGCCTCTGCTGCTGCCTCGCTTGCTGATTTGGGTTACCAGGTGAAAAGCTTTTGCATTCAAGACTCGCCGAGGCGCGCGCACAGCATTGCCGCCCAAGGGGGCATTAATGGCGCCAAAAATTACGCCAACGACGGCGACAGTGTTTACCGCTTATTCTATGACACGATCAAGGGCGGCGATTTTCGCTCACGCGAGGCTAACGTCTACCGCTTAGCGGAAATGAGCACCTCGATTATTGATCAGTGCGTGGCGCAAGGAGTGCCGTTTGCCCGGGAATACAACGGTGAGCTGACCAATCGCTCGTTTGGTGGCGCGCAGGTGTCGCGTACTTTTTATGCGAGAGGACAAACCGGACAGCAGTTGCTGTTGGGCGCTTACCAGGCGTTGATGCGCATGGTGGATGCTAAAAAAGTCGAGCTTTATGCCAGGCGTGAGATGCTGGATGTGGTGGTGGTTGATGGCAAGGCGCGCGGCATTATTTGCCGCAACTTGATCACAGGCGAGCTGGAGCGTTACAGCGCTGACACGGTGGTGCTGGCCACGGGCGGTTACGGCCGGGTCTATTATCTCTCCACCAATGCTTTTAACTCGAACGCCACGGCCATTTGGCGGGCGCATAAGCGCGGCGCGATGTTTGCCAACCCGAGCTTCACGCAGATTCATCCTACTTGTATCCCGATTTTAGGGGAGACACAAAGCAAGCTGACCTTGATGTCAGAGAGTTTACGCAACGATGGACGTGTCTGGGTACCCAAAAATCCCGCTGACCGCGGTAAGCGGCCGCAAGACATCAGCGATGACCAGCGCGATTACTTCTTAGAGCGTAAGTACCCGAGCTTTGGTAACTTAGTGCCGCGCGATGTGGCATCGCGCAACAATAAAGAGATTTGCGATCAAGGCTTAGGGGTGGGTGAAAGTGGTTACGCAGTTTACCTAGATTTTCGGGAATCGATTCAGCGCGACGGCGAGCAGGTCATTCGTGACAAGTACGGCAATCTGTTTGATATGTATCAGAAAATCACCAATGAAAACCCGTATCAATCACCGATGCGGATTTACCCGGCCGTGCATTACACGATGGGCGGCTTGTGGGTGGATTACAACTTGATGTCCAGTATCCCGGGCTTGCATGTCTTAGGGGAAGCTAACTTCTCGGATCATGGCGCCAATCGCTTAGGCGCCAGTGCTTTGATGCAAGGCTTGTGTGATGGTTACTTCGTCATTCCCTCGACCTTAAGTCATTACATCGCATCGACCGTGCTGCCTGCGGTGACGACTGATCATCCGGCGTTTGCTGAGGCTGAAGCGAGTGTGAAGAGTTACTTTGGGCAGTTAGTGCATGTTGGTCGGCAAGGCAACAAGACGGCGCTGGAATACTACCGTGAGCTGGGGCGCCTGGTATGGGATCATGTCGGGATGTCTCGCAACGAAGCGGACTTGCTCAAGACGATTGCCTCCATTCGTGCCCTCAAGGAAGACTTTTGGCATCAGGTGAAGATTCCTGGCGAGGCAAGTGAGCTTAATAAGAATTTGGAATTAGCGGGCCGGGTGGCCGATTTCTTTGAATTAGGAGAGCTGATGGCGAGAGATGCTCTGGAGCGCAAGGAGTCGTGCGGGGCGCATTTCCGGGTGGAGAGTCAAACGCCAGACGGTGAAGCGTTAAGAGACGACAAAAACTATTGTTTCGTCTCGGGTTGGGAGTATCAAGGAGTGGGCAAGCCTGAGGTATTGCATCAGGAGCCTTTGAACTTTGAGAGTGTGCAGTTGGCGCAGCGCAATTATGCCTAAAAGTTTTTTCGTAAAAAGGTGAGAATCATGAGCATGAAACTTCATTTAGAGATTTGGCGACAAAAAAACCGGACCGAAGCGGGCTATTTCGCGAGCTATGAATTAGACGGCGTGTCGCCGAACATGTCTTTTTTGGAGATGCTGGACCTCCTGAATGAGAAGTTGGTCAAGGGTAACCAGGAGCCGGTGGAGTTTGATAGTGATTGTCGTGAGGGTATTTGTGGCTCTTGCGGGGTGGTGATTAACGGTCAGGCGCACGGTCCGATCAGCGCGACCACGACTTGCACGCTTTACATGCGACACTTTCAAGACGGCGATACCATTTTCATTGAGCCGTGGCGGGCCAAGGCTTTCCCAGTGATCAAGGATTTAGTGGTCGATCGCAGCGCCTTTGACCGGGTGATTGCCAAGGGCGGCTACATCTCGACCAAGACGGGTCCGCATCCGGATGCCAATGCCATGTTGATTCCTAAACAGGTGGCGGATCAGGCGATGGACGCTGCCACGTGCATTGGTTGCGGGGCCTGTGTGGCGGCTTGTCCCAATGCCTCAGCTTCGTTGTTTACTGCGGCGAAGATTGCGCATTTAGGGAAGTTACCGCAAGGGCAAGCGGAAAGGTCGCGCCGGGTGTTTCGCATGGTGCAGCAGATGGATTTAGAGGGTTTTGGCAATTGCACGAATATTGGGGAGTGTCATGCGGCCTGCCCACAGGAGATTTCTTTGAGTGCGATTGCGCAAATGAAGCACGATTTTAGCGTGTCGCTTGTCAGTGAGGGGTAAAGCCCCGCCGCAGAAAACGGGTCAGGAGAGGTGACCCGAGACGACCGTGGATAAGCTGAAGAAAAAGAGAGTTGGGTAGAGGGATGGGGCGATCGTTGGGGCGATCGTTGAAATGATCATGGGGATGATCATGGAGACATTCGTAGGGTTTAAAGGGGGGGGGAGTGATGAGCAAGTTGGCTGTAAAAAAAGAAAAAAAAGATCTGAAGGTGCAAAAAACTAAGCTTCAGTCTTTGGGTAAAAAAGCGGCGGGTAAGTCTACTTTATCTGAAAAATCGGCTGAAAAATTGGCAAAAAGAGCTAAAAAGCTCCTTGCTCGCAAGGACGCTGAGCAGCGAGTTGCCAAAGCGCCCAAAGTGGCAAGCGCTCAGAAGCGAGCGCAAGCCTCAACCAAGAAAGTAAACGTCATGAAAAGTACTGTTTCGAGTAAGTCGAGCGCGATGCCTGCCTCCAAAATACCTGATGTTTTCAAGCAAGCCACCCTCTCGAAGGCGATGGAGAATCTCTCGCAATCGTTATGCCGCGAGCCTGCGTGTGAAAACATTGTGATTGGCGCGGGTTACTGTCGTTTACATTATATTAAGAACTGGCAGCGCATTAAGCGCAAGGATGCTATTTTGCAAGACGGCAGGCTGCAGCAGTACATTCAAGAGTTGACCTCGAAGTATTCGGAGAAGTACTTAGAGGCGATTCGGCATGATTTGATGACGGATGACACCTTTTTGAAGGTTATTACCGAGCTGGATTTGCATGAGCCTGAAGATGACATCGGTGACATGGACGCAGCCAGTGGTATGGAAGAGTATCCGCTGGAGTCGGTGCGCGGCGACATGGACGGCAGAGACGACGAGTTCTAGTCTTAGCTCGGGGGCTCGTTTTGGCGGGACCCTTAGCGCGACCAGCGATGCTGGTAGGTCACGCTTAAGGTGCGATTGAGTGGGGTATTTTGGGCGCGGCCGAGTAAGGTTTGATCGGTGTAAGACGCCATCACGGTGTCCTCAGCGCCTAGCATGTAAGCGAGATCAAGCGCCGTGTCGGTGCTGGTCACCAGTCCCCGCAGGCTTGTAGGGGTCAAGGCGGGGGGGGTTAAAAAAGCAGAGGAGCTGACCTGGCGCGTTTGATCCCAGCGCGGTTGTAACCTCAGACCGATGCGTAGCGGAAACGCGGGGGGGCTAAACCCCACGCCTAGCCCCACACTGCCCCCGACCCCGGGCGAGACTGCGAGTGATTCGCCGTCTGAGAGCGCAAAACTGCGCTCAAAACCATAGTGCAATTCGCTCACCAAAAAAACATCCCACTGCGTCCAGCGCTTCAACCACAAGGAGCCTAATGAGGCTGAGAAAAATCCATTGCCCGTGATGTCAGTGGAGGTGGGTAAGCGTGAGTCATAGCGCGAGCGGCCGGTAGGCAGAGTGAGCACGGAAAACAGGTAGCCTTGCGGGCGCCAGACGGAGTAATTCCACAGCGGCAAGATCTCATAGCCCAGGCTGACGCGCACGTCGCCCAGACCGGTGGAGGATTCTTGGCGCTGCGAGCTGGTGCTAAAACTGGAGCGAACCAGGGGCACGCCTAAGCCGATTTGCAGCTGATCGGTGAGTAGTGTGGCGCCTTCCAGGCGTAGGGTCTGGGTCATTTCTGAGGTTTGCTGGGAGTTAAAGCGGGGAACGCCGCTGTTACCGACTTGCGCCACTACTCCACTCACGGAGGTTGCCACGTTGAGCTGCGCACGGTCATCGCCTGAGGACATGAGAATCGGGACTGAGGCGTTACGGGCGCAACAGGGAGCGGCAAAAAGCGGCCGTTTTAGCCCAATCTGCGAGAATGAGAGGAGGAGAAAAAGGAGGAGGGAGAAGGGGAAGGAGTTGGCAAAAACGCACTCCAGAGACGTCCTCCAAACCGTGGCGGCACTGGATCTTGTGAGTCTTGTGCCAAAAAGACGGAGGCGGCTGCAGCGGCAGTGGCGTTGTCGTCCCCTGCGGTTCAGCTTAAAGCGTAAATTCTGCAATCGCCTCCTCCGCAAGGGGGTCTCTTTTCGCTCCCCACTGCAGATGAATTTCCCAGGTGCCCGGCATGTTGAAGATCACGTCGCGGTGATAAAAAATCCCAGGCTGTGTGAGGAGCGAGGGGTGGTTTGCCCTGCCTGACTCTAGCGCGGGCGGCACACGCTCTAACCAACCGCGCTGGCTGGGGCCGTGGTCATCCCCGCCTGGCATCTTCATCCAAAACCAGACCCGAAACGGCCGGTCTGGCTCAAGAAGGGTGTGGTTTGATTTCTTGAGTATTTTGATCTGGAAAGTGACCGGTTCGCCAACTTCGAGAGCTGCATCGGGATAGGGGGCAAACGTGAAGTCAAAGTGCGACGCTGCTTGTAGGAGGTGGTGGGGTAGCGCCGAGGGGGTTGCTGTTCCATCAGGCGGTCCCAGCTCGTCAGAGCTGCGGTCTGGGCTACTGGCTGAGTCGCTAGGGGACTCACCGCTGATTTCATCCCGCTCGCGCTTGCTTTGGGGGGGGTCGTGGGGTTTAGCCTCTTCGCGCTCCAAAAGCGGGGAGCAGGCCAAGTAGGGGAGTAGGAGGGGCAGCAGCAGAAGGAGAGCTAAGCTCAGGCTAGAGCGGCGGGTGAGGAGGCCTGACAAGAATTTCATATTTAGTGTGCAGGCTTTAGCCTAAAATAGGTGTGAAATCAAGCAATTTGTGCTTGAAAAAAAACTCTAAATGAGGGAGCTTTTGAGATCAGACCCCACTTTTGCCGAAAAAAGCTTTGCTCCCGTGAGGCTAAATCCAAGACGCCCAAGGCACTTGACGAGGCGCACTTGAGTCTTTGAGAGATGAACTTTTCGAAAAAGCTTTGAGTGAGAGACCACTGCAAGTCTTCTTGTTTTGGTCGCTTAGAGATACAAAGACCTCTAAGAATCCCATGAACCCGACAGTAGTTGGGTGATTTTGTCTTTTTATCGCCTGTTTTCAGGAAAGGGAATACACGTTTTATGCCCGCTTCTCACGCTGACCTCAAACACACTGCTTCCTCCAGCAACCCCACGCCGATGCGCCTTGCGCTTTATGCCGACGGTGCCAACCGCGATCAAATGCTTGCGCGCTATCACGGGGGGGGTGTGCAGGGCTTTACGACCAACCCCACGCTGATGGCCAAAGCTGGCATTAAGGATTACAAGGCCTTCGCGCTAGATTTGTTAAAAGTGATTCAAGCTCCCATTTCCTTCGAAGTGTTCTCAGATGACTTTGAAGCAATGGAGCGGGAAGCCATCGAGATTAACTCCTGGGGGTCGACGGTGAACGTGAAAATCCCGATCACCAACACCCGCTCGGAGTCGGCAGTACCTTTGATTCAAAAGCTTTTTGCCCTTAAAATGAAGCTCAACATCACGGCACTCTTCACTCGCACCCAGCTGATCGAGGTGCGCGAGGTGATGAAGCCTGAGGATGATGCGATCATCTCGATTTTTGCCGGCCGCATTGCCGACACGGGCGTTGATCCGGTGCCGCTGATGAAAGAGGCGGTGGCCCTTTTTGCCGGTTTTCCGAAGGCCAAGATTTTATGGGCCAGTCCGCGGGAGGCGTTAAATATTTATCAAGCCGAAGAGTGTGGCTGTCATATCATTACGCTGACCGAGGATTTGTTAAAGAAGCTGGAGTTACGCAACAAGCCGCTTGAGGAGTATTCGCTTGAGACGGTGCAAATGTTCTACAAAGACGCCAAGGCTGCAGGCTTCAAGCTGTAAAGCACAAACACCCTCAGGCATCACACGGTCAGGCGCCTGACGATCAGGCACCGACTCGCAAAAAGCAAAAGAGACACAACGATATGACGGAATTACAACACAAGAGTTTTCAGGCAGGGGCAAGAGCGACAAGCGCAAGCCGGGGGGTAGGGAGTGCTAGGCAGGAAGACCCGACGAGTGCCGCAACGTCGCAAGCCTTGTCTTTTACCGAGCAGTACTTAGCGGAATCGATTGACTTAATTGAGCGACTGGATGCTCAGGCCATTGAGCAAATGGCGCTCGATTTGGCTGCGGTGCGAGCGGCAGGCGGCAGGCTTTTTATTTTAGGCGTTGGGGGCTCAGCCGGCCATGCTAGTCATGCGGTCAATGATTTTCGCAAGATTTGTCATTTTGAGGCCTACGCACCCAGCGATAACGTCTCAGAGCTCACGGCGCGCATTAATGATGAGGGTTGGGATTCTTGCTACTCGGAGTGGCTGAAGGCTTCAAGACTCAAAGCGGAAGATGGACTATTGGTGTTTTCCGTCGGGGGAGGAGACCGCGAGAAGGGGATTTCCATGAACTTGGTGCGGGCGATGGATTATGCGGCTGAGGTGGGTGCTACCATCACGGCGATTGTTGGCAAGAGTGGCGGTTATGCTAAGCAAATTGCCCAAGCCTGTGTGGTGATTCCGCAGGTGGCAAGCGAGCGTATCACGCCGCACACGGAGGGGTTTTGTGCGGTGGTGTGGCATTTGTTGGTCAGTCATCCGGCCTTAAAGACTGCACAAACTAAGTGGGAGTCGGTGGCACAAGTCGCAGCCAAGTGAGTAGCTGTGATCATGGCGGCACGCCTGGCCGCCCTCGCTTTCCACTCTCAGCTAAGCTTGAGCAGATGCGGTTGCAAGGCTCAGCAGACGACGGGATCTTGGATCATTTCCTGGATGACGTGAGCGAGGCGGGTTTGGAGCTTTATCCGGCGCAAGAAGAAGCGATTCTTGAGCTTAGCGCCGGGAATAACGTGATTTTAGCGACCCCGACGGGATCGGGTAAGTCGCTGGTGGCTTCCTATTTGCACTTTCAGTCGCTTGCGCAAGGGAGGCGCTCGGTTTACACGTCGCCGATTAAGGCGCTGGTGAACGACAAGTTTCAAGCTTTGCTCGCTGATTTTGGTCCGCAGTGGGTGGGGATGGTCACAGGCGATGTGACGATTCACCCAGACGCGCCGATTTTGTGTTGCACGGCTGAGATTCTCTCGCATCTGGCGTTACGGCAAGGCTCGGCAGCGAGGGTCGATGACGTGATTATGGATGAGTTCCATTATTACGGTGACTCCCAGCGCGGGATGGCTTGGCAGGTGCCGCTGCTGACACTTCCACAAGCGCGCTTTTTGCTGATGTCAGCGACCCTGGGTGAGACCGAGCGATTTGAGAAGGCGCTCACTCGACTGAATCAAAAAACTACCACCGTGGTGAGCTCTCAGCTCAGGCCGGTGCCGCTTAGTTTCGAGTATAGCGAGACGCTGCTGCAAGACACGGTGGTGAAGTGTGTGAGCTTGGGGCGGGCGCCGATTTATCTCATCCATTTCACGCAAAAAGAGTGCGCAGAGGCGGCGCAAAATTTCTTAAGCATCGATTTTTGCTCGAAACCTGAAAAATTAGCCCTCCAAGCCGCCCTTGAGGGCGTCAGTTTTAACAGTCCCTATGGGCGGGAGATTCAAAAGCTGGTGCGCCACGGCATCGGCTTGCATCACGCAGGTTTGTTGCCCAAGTACCGTATTTTGGTCGAGCGGCTAGCGAAAAAAGGATTACTGAAGTTGATTTGTGGCACCGACACCCTCGGCGTTGGCGTCAACGTGCCGATTAAGACCGTGATTTTCACCAAGCTCGTGAAATTTGATGGAAAGAAGCTTGGCATCTTAACGCAGCGGGATTTTCATCAGATGAGCGGTCGGGCTGGGCGCAAGGGCTTTGATGAGCAGGGATACGTGCTTGCGCAAGCGCCTGAGCATGTGATTGAGAACCTGAGATTAGAGCAAAAAGCGGCCGCAGCTCCAAGTTCAGCCAAGAAGAAGTGGGTGAAGAAGAAACCGCCCGCGCAGGGTTATGTGGGTTGGAGTCGGGAAACGTTCTTGAAGCTGATGGAGGGGCAGCCCGAGCCCTTGAAATCGCATTTTGTGATCAATCACGCGGTGTTGCTGCAAGTCTTAGGCCGCACGCACGAAGATGGTTGTCAGGCCTTAAGACGCTTGATTCGGCAATCGCATGAGCCTGACGACACCAAGCGCAAGCTGCGGAAAACCGCTTTCGAGTTGTTCCGCTCGCTGGTGGATCGCAAGATTGTGCTGTTAAATCCGCTGGCCATTCACGGTGACTTACAAAACGACTTTTCCCTCAACCACGCCTTAGGGCTTTACGTGATCGACACCCTGAAGTTGCTGGATCCGCAGGTGCCAGAATACGTCTTCCAGCTGCTCACCCTGGTAGAGGCGATCTTGGAGAACCCGGAGGCGATTTTGAGGCGCCAGCTGGACCGCGTGAAAAAAGAAGCTATGGAAGCGATGAAGGCCGAGGGCCTGGACTTTGAAAGTCGGGTGGCGAAGCTTGAGGAGCTTGAGTACCCGAAGCCGCACCGCGAGTTCATTTATCAAACCTTTAATGAATTTGCGGCCTTGCACCCTTGGGTCGGAGCCGAGCTGATTCGCCCTAAGTCGATTGTCAGAGAGATGTTTGAAACCTTTCAAACCTTCGCTGAATACGTCAGGGATTACCGGTTGGAGCGAGTGGAAGGGCTACTGCTGCGTTACCTGATGGAGACTTATCATGTCTTAAACCAAACCGTGCCTGAGAGCGCGAAAGGGCCTGAGGTCTACGAGCTAGAAAACTATCTCAAGACCACCATCAAGCAAGTCGACTCGACTCTGCTTGAGGAATGGGAGCAGTTGCGCCAGAAGGCAGGTCTACCGCCCGATCAGCAGGCTCCCGCCGCGCTTGAGCCCTTACCCCCTCAAGCGCCCTCGTGGGAACAACGACCTGAGAGTGTGCGACAAACGCGCAACCTGATTTTTCGTTTCCTCAAGCGACTCGCACAAAAAGAGGAGTCGGAATACCAGGCGGCGTTGGAGTTACTGCAAGTCCAAGGCCACAGTCTGCAGCAGGCTTGGAATACCAAGCGGCTGCGTGAGGTGTTGGAAGATTACTACGCTGATGATCACGAGGTGCTCTGCACGGACGCTAAGGCGCGGGATCCGCAATTCACGAGAATCGATCGGCGTCATCAGGCGCAAACGACCACGCCTGCTGCCACAGTAATTTGGCAAGCACTGCACGAGGCTGCAGGCCTTGCGGCTCCCTGCGAGGGGGATTGGCGGATTGAGCAAATTTTAGTCGATCCTGCAGGCTATAACGACTGGAGTGTGATTTTTAGTCTCGATTTGGCAGCCTCACGCGATCTGCAAGCGCCCGTCTTGCGTCTGCTTGCGGTGGCACGGCTTAGCCTATGACGACCACGAGCGCTGCCACCGTGAACACGCCCCGGGTTTGTTTTCTCGCGTCCGTTTGGCCAGAGCGCTCCTCGTCGGCTGCCGGTCGTAGGAGCTGGAATTTGATGCAAGGGCTCCTTACAGCCGGCTGGCAGGTGACGCTGGGATGCACGGCTGCGGTCAATCGCTTCACCCAGGAAGTGGCTGAGATGTCGGCGGGAGGGGATCAGGTCGTCGGTGGTGTCAGCGTCCAGCAAATTGCCTTAAATGACGACCGCTTTGATGCTTGGATAACAGCGTTAAACCCACAGGTGGTGATCTTTGATCGCTTCATGGTGGAAGAGCAGTTTGGCTGGCGGGTGCGAGCGAGCTGCCCTGAGGCTTTAACCGTCTTGGATACGCAAGATTTGCATTTCCTGCGGGCCGCGCGGCAACGGGCTTCCCAAGGGGAAGCCCGCTCGCTGCAGGCGGTGCGCGCTCAGGTGCTAGAAGACCTGGGGCGGGGGGCGTGGAGTGAGGCTGTGATTCGTGAGCTCTCAGCGATTCATCGCTGTGATGGGGCCTTGGTGATTTCGGATGTGGAGCGCGCCTTGCTGCAAGATCACCTGCAAGTGGCTGGCGGGAAGCGGTTGCTCTTGGTGCGGTTTCATTACGAAAGACCATCTGGCGCGGTAGGACCGCTTTGGGGCGGGAGCGGAGGGAGTGAGCGGCAGCATTTTTTGATGGTGGGGAACTTCAGGCATCCGCCGAATTTGGATGGGTTTTTCTGGCTGCAACGCGAAATCTGGCCTAGGATCCGCGCTCAGATCAGCGACGCGCAAGTGCACATTTACGGCGCTTATCCGCCAAAAGAAGTGATGAAAGCCCATGACGCGTCGCAAGGATTTTTTGTGCACGGTCCGAAGGAGGATCTCACTTCGCAGTGGCAAAACTCGCGCGTTAACCTGGCGCCCTTGCGTTTTGGTGCGGGCATCAAGGGGAAAATTGCCGATGGCTGGGCGCACGGCTTACCTGCGGTGGCTACCCCGCTTGCCGCAGAAGGAATGCATGAAGCGCTACCCTTTGGGGGAGTGGTCGTTTGGGAGCAAGAAGGGGCAGCGGCGTCTGCTGACTCCGCGCGTGCCTTTGCCGCCAGTGCCGTGCGGCTGTATCAAAATGACTGCGAATGGCAAGCGGCGGGGCGGGCTTGCAGCCACTTGATGGAGCAGCTCTATGATCAAGAGCGCTTCCGTCCGGTTTGGCAAGCCTGGGTGCAGCAAGCGCTCGCTCAGAAGGAGCAGTGGCGGCGGGAAAACCGTATGGGTCAGTTGCTGAATTATCACCGCAATGAGAGCAAGCGCTATTTGTCGCGCTGGATTATGCTCAAAAACTTGCAGCAAGCGTCGTCGGTAGATTTGTCGGCAGATTTGTCGGAAACTGCGCAGAAGGGAGAGCCCAAGATTCCATCCGCAGCAGGAGAGGGGGAGGGTCAGGCTTGCGGCTGAAGAGCGGTGGGGACGGTGTGACGGATGATTTTGAGGGCGGAGCAGGTGGGCGGGTGGGTTAGGAAGGTAGAATTCGGCGAATTTTTTGTTGGCCCAGGCGCTAAAGTTTATGGGATAACTAACCTAAGGGTGCAAGCAGCAATTTTACTAACACAATGAAGTGGAGTGACACGGGTAATGAGGGGTTTCATGAGTTTTAAGCAAAAAAACGTCAGGGTGGTGATGGGTGGCAGTCGTTGGTGGGTCGGGGTAGGATTATGGGTTTCTAGTGGCTTAGTAGCCTGTTCGCACGGACCCAAGCGTGGGCTCAGTGAGATTCCAGGCGACGTGCAGGTCTGGACGCAGCATGCCGGTAAGGGTCAGTTACTCGCCAAAGCTTTGACGCTAGACGAGGGGGACTGCCCGAAGATCAACCTGACGCTGGCAGGCAAAAGTGGATCGCAGCCTGGCCAAGCGGTCAGCTTCCCGATGGAGGTGAGATCGGCTTTGGATTCTGCGTTTCCCCAGGTGTGCCAGTTCTTGGTGCCAGCCAATGCCGTGGCAGCCAACATTGAGGGGCGCAGCCTGAATCTGAACCGGGCGCCTAAGCGCATTGCGGTGATGGGTGACACCGGTTGCCGGGTGAAGGTGGGCGATAAGGACGGTAATTTCATTCAAGATTGCGCGGATCCTCAGGCCTGGCCGTTTCAGCAGATTGCGGAGTCGGTGGCGCAGTTTAATCCGGATTTGACCATTCACGTGGGCGATTACCTTTACCGCGAGAGTTACTCGCAAGGCGATCATTGGAACACCTGGAAGGATGATTTTTTTGCCCCAGCAGCCCGCCTGATGGCAGTGGCACCCTGGATTTTTGTCAGAGGCAACCATGAGTCATGCCACCGCGCCTGGCAGGGCTGGTTTCGTATGTTGGAGCCCGGAGCAGTGCCGGCTTCTTGTCCCAAGGAAACCCAGCCTTACCTCGTCAACTTGGCAAGCTTGCGTTTAGGGGTGGTGGATCTGTCCGAGGTGGCGGATTATCCCTACGATCCCGTGATGGAGAGTGTTTTAAGGAAGCAGTTTTATCAGGTATTTCATTTCAATCCCACGCCGGATTGGATTTTATCGCACAAGCCGATCTGGTACGGTGCTTTTTTAAAAGAGCGGCCGAAGCGTTGGGTGGGAGAAACCTTTTTTCAGGCCTTCACGCATGCTGCGCAAGTGAAGGCGTCGGATAATTTGCTGAACGTCAATTGGCCAGACTCGTTGTCGTTGATTGTCTCAGGTCACTATCATTTGTTTCAGTTGTTAGCGCTGTCACCCGACGCTCCGCTGCAGGTGGTGACGGGCAACGGCGGAACGCAGTTGAGCAGGCAGTTTGAGTCCCTGAAGGTCGGCAAGTGGATTAAGAACTGGAAGATTCGGGCGTCGAGCACCTTTGAGCAGTTTGGCTTTGTGACTTTTGAGAAATTGGAAGGTCCTGGGCACTGGGAGATGGTGGAGCATGATGTACAGGGTCATGCGCTCAAGGTTTGCCAGATCAACGAGAAAGAGCTGGATTGCGGATCGGATCTTTGATAGCTCACCGGGATAGCTCACCGGGATAGCTCACCGGGACAGCTCACCGGGACAGCTCACCGGGACAGCTCACCGGGACAGCTCACCGGGACAGCTCACCGGGATAATCTGCCGATCCAAAGCTTAAGAAAGAGCTAACTCTTGAGCAAGCGTGTGTTGACGCTGTGTCACTGACGGCGCGTTTCTTGAGTCTTAGTCAGTCAACGGGGGGGAGAGAGTGTGAGGAGCTAAGAGTGACGACCTATCAACCCGAACGCATTGAGTCTTATTGGCAAAAAGAGTGGGAAAGTCAGCAAACCTATCGCTGTGAATTCCCTAGCCACAAACCCAAAAAATACATCCTCGACATGTTTCCCTATCCCAGCAGCCAGGGCTTGCACGTCGGACACGTCGAGCCTTACACGGCCTCAGACATTCTGGCGCGCTACTACCGGGCGCAAGGCTTTAACGTCTTGCATCCCATGGGTTGGGATGCCTTTGGTTTACCTGCCGAGCAACACGCCTTAGCCACGGGCATTCATCCAGCCGTCACCACTCAAACCGCGATTGACAACTTCCGCGTGCAACTCAAGCGCCTGGGGCTAAGCTATGACTGGTCGCGCGAGCTCTCTACCGCTGATCCAAGCTTTTATCGCTTCACGCAACTGATCTTCATCAAGCTGTTTGAAAAAAACTTGGCCTATCAAAAAGAGGTGGCCGTCAACTGGTGCCCGGCCTTACGAACCGTTTTAGCCAACGAAGAAGTGGTGAACGGTCGCTCGGAGCGCGGATCGCACCCGGTGTTTCGGGTATTGATGAAGCAGTGGATGCTCAAGATCACAGCCTACGCCGAGCGGTTGCTGGCGGACCTTGATAGTTTGGATTGGCCTGAGAGCACGAAAACGCTGCAACGCAATTGGATTGGCAAAAGTGAGGGTCTGCAAACCCGCTTTGCGGTGCAAGACAAGTATGAGCGCATTGAGATTTTTACCACCCGCCCGGATACGCTCTGGGGGGTGACTTTTTTAGTGCTAGCGCCTGAGCATCCTTTGGTAGCAGCCTTAACGACGCCTGAGCAGCAGGCAGGGGTGACGCAGTACCAGATGCAAGTGGCGCAAAAATCAGAATTACTCAGGCAAGACCCGCATGCTGCAAAAACTGGGGTGTTTACCGGCAGTTTTGCAATTAACCCGGTCAATGAGCAGCTGATCCCGATTTGGATTGCTGATTACGTCTTAAGCACCTACGGCACGGGTGCGATCATGGCGGTGCCTGCGCACGATGAGCGGGATTTTAGTTTTGCGAAGGTCTTTCAGTTGCCCATCAAGCAAGTGGTGGTGGAGTCAGGCAGCGGTGGCGGGGACGCCGCCGCCAAGGATCACCCCTCCCCGGCTGCTGCTGATGGGGTCTGTTTCTCGGGTTTGGGTAAGGCTGTGCACAGCGATTGGATCACAGGCTTAGGCTCGCTTGAGGCTAGCGCCAAAGTGATTGCCTGGATGGAAGCGCGGGGTTTGGGGCAGCGGCAGGTGCATTACCGTTTGCGCGATTGGTTGTTCTCCAGACAGCGTTACTGGGGTGAGCCGTTTCCGGTGTATCATGATGAACAAAAGCAACCAAGGATGCTCTCGCCTGAGGAGCTACCACTGTGTTTACCGGAAGTCACGCGCTATGAGCCGACTGAAAAAGGTGAAAGCCCGCTTGAGAGTCTCAGATCGTGGGTGGAGATCTTTGATCCCAAAACTGGTGAGCGATTGCGCCGAGAAACCGACACCATGCCGGGGAGTGCAGGCTCCTCGTGGTATTTCTTGCGCTTTTGTGATCCCCATCATCCAGACTTGCCGTTTGCCCCTGAGGCTGAGCGTTACTGGATGCCAGTGGATATTTACATTGGCGGTCCCGAGCACGCGGTGGGTCATCTCTTGTATGCCCGCTTCTGGACCAAAGTGCTGTTTGATGCAGGCTGGGTGAGCTATGCCGAACCGTTTACCAAGCTTGTGCATCAAGGGATGATTTTAGGAGAAGACGGCGAGAAGATGTCCAAATCGCGCGGCAATACTATTCATCCTGAAGCGGTGATTGCTGATTACGGCGCAGACACCTTGCGGGTCTATGAGATGTTCATGGGTCCACTGGAGCGTGATAAGCCCTGGTCGACTCAAGCCATTGACGGAGTCTATCGCTTTTTAGAGCGCTGCTGGCGCATGGTCGGTGAGGTGACGGAGACGGCACCGAGCGAGCATGATCTGAGGATCACCCATCAGACGATTCAAAAAGTGACGCGCGACATTGAGCATTTGCGTTTTAATACCGCAATCAGCCAAATGATGATTTTCGTCAACACCCTGACCCCCCTCATCCACAAGCCGCGCGCCTGTCTGGTGCCCTTCGTGCAACTGTTGCATCCGTTTGCCCCGCACCTGGCGCATGAGTTGTGGCGGCAGTTAGGCCAAACGAGTGCTTTGAGCTATGAAGCGTGGCCTGCGGTTGACGCGCAGTGGGTGCAAGCTCGCACCCTGCATATTGCCGTGCAGGTCATGGGCAAGACGAAAAGCACGCTTGAGGTGGCCGTTGACGCAACCGCCGCAGAGATTGAGCAGCAGGTGCGGGCCTTGCCAAGCGTGCAGCGGCAGCTTGAGGGGAAAAAGATTAAGAAGGTGATTTACGTACCGCAAAAGGTCATCAACTTTGTGGTGAGCTGAGATCAGCGTTAAGCATGTGCAGAAGCTCGCCCTCAGACCCGAAGGAGCCGCAATCTCAAGGGTCTAGGAAGCCTGAACACCCTGGGTGCAGCTCCTGATTTCGTCTCCTGATTCCACCCTTTCCTTGCGTGCACTCAGTCCTCCCCCCCTTCGTGTCGAGTCTGATCGCATCGAGGGGGGCTTGGTCGTGCTATTGCCCCGCCTTGAGGGGGGGAGAGAAAGGGGTGCATTGGGCGATCTTTTGCAGGGTTTGCGAGGCAGGCAGGCGGGCAGTCGCTGACGGTCAAAGTCTTCTTGCGCGACTCCCAGAACAAGCCGATGGTGGCTAAACGCTATCAAGTGGCGCTCCAGCTTGCCAACGGCACCAGCACCGGGAAGTTTAGGGCGCTTAAAAAAATAAATGGTGAAATTTTTCAATTTTAATAATAAGTTGATCCTCATGACAAAAGAATGGTACAAATCAGTCCAAAAAATCAATTTTATTCTCCCATATCTCAATGAAAAACAAAAGCGAATTTTAATTGCTGCTGAGGCAAAATTTTTGGGTCAAGGAGCTATTTCATTTCTTTCTGTTCAGT
>JAYTHP010000012.1:0-19987 GCA_043732485.1 Oligoflexia bacterium | reverse complement strand
TACTGCAAGAGCGAAGAAACGATTCGATTTTTGCGGAACTTCAAAACTAGGTCAAAAAACGTTACCTCAAAGACTGACTGGATCGGTCGACTTTATAGCTCAAGAGACACCAGGTTAGAGGAAATTTCTGAAAAAACGGGCCTGAGACGTCAATTTATTAAATAGATTTCGACAACCCAGGAAGGCTCATCACAGACACACCCCCACCTCTTCTTGCAAACACTTGGCGTCGGCGCTCACTCTTAATGAAGGGCCATCCGAGGTTCACTCAGATGAACAAGCATCGCTTCCATGGATCGTTTTTTTGAGCAATAAAATATTCCAAATAATTTTATCTTAATGCTAGACTAAGAGTCATCAGTTCTGCCGCGTTTTTAGCTTCGTCGTCCATCAGACCGCTCCAGCTGCGGCGGTTTTTGAGTGCGAGAAACAGGAAATCTTGGCGGGGATCCCTTGAGCCACAAAAGAGAAAGCCTTTAAGTCCTTGATGGTTAGGCCTACCGAGCCGAACGATTGCGGCTAATGAAGCAAGCCCCAGAGGGTGAGGCCAGCTCATGAAACTAGATGATGGGGTAGGTCAGTAAGCCGCCGGGGGCTGGAAAGCGGCACCCCCCCTTAAAAATAAACACTAAAAAAATGCACCTCACGCAAGCAAGAAAGTTTAGGAAGATGAACCACAACAACAACCTCGTATCACACCTGTCATCACAAAAATCCGCAAGCCAGACTTCTGCACCCTCCGCACAGTCCAAGGTATCTCAGCGAATGAGGCTTATGAGTTTTGCCTGCCTGATGCTTCTGGCGTCGTCGGGCTGTGTCGCCAAACGCCCACCAGCTAGTGCAGGCGGCAGCACTTCTACAGGAGGCGCCACGCTTGGGAGCACAGGCAATCCTAACGGAGTAGGAGTAGGGACAGGGGTAGAACTAGGATCAGGAGAAAAAGTTGCAGCACCCGGAGTCTTTTCGCTCACGCAAAGCCAGGTCACCAGCAGCGCCGCCGGGCTGCTAGTGGGAAGCTCCATGACCGTGACCTTAACGGCTCGCGATGCTTCAGGCATTTCTAACCCGAGTGGGATCGTCGCGCAGAGCTTTATTGTCAGCAGCCCGCTGCCCACGAGCGGTACCGGTAGCTTTGGTCCAATCACCAGTCAAGGAAATGGCGTTTACACCGCAACCTTTACAGCAACCCAGCCTGGTCAGTGCATTTTGAGGGCGACCTTAAACGGCAGTCAGCTAACCAGCAGCGCTAGCCCTGCTGCCATCATCATTGAGCTGCTTGCCTATAGCGTCCGCTATCTCTTTCAAGGCGGCAACAGCGATGGGGCTGGACCCATGGACTCTTTGAGCCTGTCTCCTGATGGTTTGACCCTTTACGGCATGACCAACCGTGGGGGACCCTTGGGTGCCGGGTCAATTTTTAAGATGCCTGCGGCAGGAGGAAGCCCAACTTACCTCCACTTCTTCACAGGCGGCGTAGGTGACGGTCAGGCTCCCACCGGTTCACTCACCGTCTCGGCCGACGGCGCAACGCTTTACGGCATGACCTCAGGAGGAGGAGAAGGAAGCGCTCCAGGATACGGCACTATTTTCAGCATCCCGGCAGCTGGCGGGAGCCCGACCTACCTCACCCTGTTTAAAGCCTCCGGGGGCTTCGGACCTCGAGGCTCATTGACGCTCTCAATGGACGGCGCAACGCTTTACGGCGCCACGGCTAATGGCGCAGCAGCGGGTCCAGGAACAACGAGCTTCAGCAATTACGGTACTCTTTTTAGTCTTCCTATCACGGGAGGCTCCCCCACCTATCTTTACTCCTTTAAAGCGACCACTAGCGATGGATCGATACCCTTGGGCGCTTTGGTGCTTTCTCAAGACGGCGCAACGCTTTACGGCATGACGGCTTACGGCGGACCGGCGACTTTTCATGGGGGGTCGATTTTTAGTATCCCGGCCACAGGAGGCAGCCCCACCTACCTCCACTTCTTCACGAACGGACCCGGCGACGGGGGTCTACCGTTTGGCTCCTTGACCCTGTCACCTGACGGCTCCAAGCTCTACGGCATGACGCTCGATGGCGGACCGGCAGGTCGCGGATCAATTTTTAGCATCCCGGTGACTGGCGGATCACCGAACTATTTCCATTTCTTTGCAGGCGGGCCCAATGACGGATCCAGTCCTCAAGGCGCTCTCAACCTCTCCGCGGATGGCTCCAAACTCTTCGGCATGACAGAGAAGGGAGGAGTAGCGGATAAGGGAGTGATTTTTAGTCTTCCTACCAGCGGAGGAAATTTGAGCATTCTGCATTCGTTTACCGGTAGTGCTAACGATCAAGGCTCGCCCCAAGGCTCCCTGATTTTATCAGCGGATCGCACCACTGTTTTTGGCATGACCTTGGGATTACCAGGATTGGGCTCCGTCTTCAGTATCCCAGTGCAATAAGAGCAACAGCATGAGCAGCTCTCTCGTCGTCGTCGTCGTCGTCGTCATCAGGTGCCTTTCACCTCGCCTCGGGGGGCTGCTTGCGCGCTCTTTTGGTCTTGCCCCCAGTTTGCGCTCGAGAGCAACAAAAAGTGCCCGTTATCGGAAAACGCCTATTTGAGCCCCGAGGGTCCCGTTCCACTAGGGGGAGCAGCTTTTGAGCGTGTTCTGAGTTGAAACCCCAAGAGGATCTGCAAGAACCTGGCAAGGGTCCCCACGCAACTCACTGCACTGCTAAAAATCCCTGCACCCACCCCTAAGCCTGACTCCGCAGCCACTCGCAGCTCTCAGCCCTCACGCTTTGATCGTCGTCAGAACAGACGGTAAGCCCACACTTTGCCCAAGCCCTCCGCCAGCACGTTTCTCTAGCGCCCTCAGCAAGGACTGCAATTAGCCAGGCGCAGCAAAAATATCCGCAAAATCCCTGTTTCAAGCGATACACCAAGACGAAAAGAACGACCCCAAAGCAGAACAGGTGTGCTGATGCGCTTGAGAACGCCCCACGACCACCACCAACCACCATCGCCGGCGTCGCCGCCTCCTCTCGTTCAAACTGTAGCATGACATTGTGACTGTGGCATTGAGAAAGGGTCTTCTCAGGAGCTCTTCTCTGGGGGATTCAAAAAAATCGGTTGGCAGAATGAAACCCTTTTACTAGAAACGCAAACTGGACTTGAGAAACGGTGCAATCACGCTATCAGAAGTGATTTTGATGAGGCTTTTGGTAGTCTCATTTTTCGCTTATGATCGGAAAGCCAATAGGCAGCCAAGCCAAAAATCATATTGACCATAAAGTTAACTGGGCTTCGTTGCCTCGTATAATCCATAGTCAAAACATCTTTAAAGATGTGAAAACGGAACCAACTAATGATTCTTTCCTCAACAGCAGGCCGTCGGCAGAGTCCAAAATTTTTTTCATATTCGATCGAACCTGAGTGACCAGCTTGAGGCTTTTTGCCATTAAGGTGTGAAAAACTTTTTTGCTGACAGAGCCTCGATCGCCAAGTAGCTTACCGATAGGGCTTTCGATAAGGGTTCCACTGATTTTATGTCGCTGGCATTACCTGGCGTCATTTTAAAAGCTAAAATCTCCCCAAGCTCATTGATCACAATATGCAACTTAAACCCGAAAACCACTCCATACTACTTTTCCCTCTCACTGCTAAGTTCTCGACGGATTTATGGGGATTGATTCGCTTGTTGTGGCAGATAATAATGGGGATCGAGTCGATAATCGAAATCCCCGTACATTTTCCGTGACTGGTCAATGGCGGCCATTGTCGCGGCTTTGCTAGAAGAAGCGATTTACCTGTGTGCATCAAGAACCATGCACCGGATCTTGGCGCCGCGCGACGAGCGGAGAGATATCGCGCGTAGGGCGTCTTACCAGAAGCTAGAGCTCTTAGCCACGAAGCCGCATCAGTTCTGGAGCTGGGATATCACCAAGCCGCCCACGCACGAGAAGTATTTTTACTGATATTTTTAGTAGTTACGTGGATGGTTACATGGTCGCCAACAAGGAATCTGCTGTGCTCGCGCGAGAACTGGCCGAATCGGCTTACCGGCAGCAAAAAATTATCCCAGACCATCTGACGATTCACAGCGATCGTGGCGCGGCGATGACACCCCCTTTTCCTAGTCCCAGTTTAAGACCTTGAAATACGCGCCGAACATTCCCAAAAAATTTGCTAACCTGGGTGAGGCACGCCGCTACTGTCACAGGCGGATCATCTGGTACAGCACCGATCACTTCCACTCCAGCCTGGCTTACTATACGCCCGCTCAGATTCATCACGACTTGCACTTGAAGCTTGCCAAGACAAGGAGCCAGTTCCTAGCTGAAGCGCACCAGAGGCACCCAGAACGACTCGGGAAGTTTCCCACTCCAAGACCAGCTCCTACCGAGGCCTGGATTAATAATCCTGAGTAAGGCAAGCCAGGTCTTACTCAGGCGATAGCTCCCCTTGCTGTAGACTCTCTTAAAAAAACCGCGGGAGGTATTTTTGTAAAAAAATAAAACTCAAGAGAAAAATAAAAAAGTAGATAGGTAACTCAATGGGGCTCTAGATCGGATTAAGGAGTTTTAATTATTTAAATATTTAAAAAATTTTTATTTTTATGAAAAACTAAGATTAAGATTAATGATCTCTGGTACTCTTTAGCTGAACCGTCAATCATCTCAACCCACTAGAGCAATGCAGCCAAATTGCATTTTTTCGGTGAGAAGAGTAGGGAGATCTGACAGGGAGAAACTCAGTCGCAATAGAGTAACCACCTAAAGATAAGAAACTTACACCTAAAAAAATTAAGCTTTTGCGGCCAGAGAATTATACTGGTCACCCAAACATCAGGAACATCTGCAAAGCGCTTCCTAAAAGCAAACACAAGAAAATGCACTTAAATCGAGCAAGAAAAACTATAGGAAATTTTATGAAGAAGAAAAACAGCCCCTCCCTCGTATTTCAACCGTCATTAAAAAACTCAACAATCCAACCTTCGGCAATCATTCCAGCACCAACTCTAGCGTCCACTCGTCTGCCCACTCTTCTAATGACGCGAAACAGGTTTGTCAGTCTTGCGTGTCTCATCCTCATAGCGTCGTCAGGCCGTGTCACCAAAAGCACTTTTCCTGGCGCAGGCGGTACCACGCTTGGAAGCACGAGTAATAATAGTGCAGGAGCAGGATCGGTCTTTTCACTGGCCCAAAGCCAAGTCACCAGTAGCTCCGCAGGACTGCTTGTCGGAAGTTCACTCAATGTAACCTTAACGGCACGCGATGCTGTGTGACAATCCCAACCCGATCGGGATCGTCACACAGCGCTTCATTGTAAGTAACCTATTTCCCGTAAGCGACCTATTACCCGCTAACGCCACTGGCAGCTTTGGTCCAATCACCAGTCAAGGAAATGGCGTTTACACCGCAACTTTTACCGCAACTCAGCCTGGTAAATGCGCTTTAGGGGTGACTTTAAATGGTAGCTCGCTAGCCAGCAGCGCTAGCCCTGCTGCGATCGTCAGTGAGCCTAGTGCGTATAGCTTCATCTATCTCTTTCATGGCGGTGACAGCGACGGGGCCGGAGCCATAGGAACTCTGAGTCTGTCTCCTGATGGTTTGACCCTTTACGGCACGACAGCCAGGGGGGGGGGTCCAGCAGACCTTGGGTCGATTTTTAAAATGCCTGTGACCGGAGGAAGGCCTACTTATCTCTATTTCTTCAAAGGAGGCGCAAACGACGGTGATACTCCCGTCGGCACACCCACCCTCTCTGCCGACGGCTCCACTCTTTACGGCATGTGCTCGGGAGGAGGATTAGGATACGGCTCTATTTTTAGTATTCCCTCGACGGGGGGCAGCCCGACTTACCTCACATTATTCGCCGCCTTCACCTCGGTGGGGCCACCCAAAGGATCGCTGACGCTCTCACTGGAGGGTACACAACACTTTACGGCGCTTCGAGGAACGGCGGGATAAACGGTTATGGTGCACTTTTCAGTGTTCCGGTTACCGGAGGATCGCCTAATTTTTTTTATACATTTAAAAATAATTTCAGCGATATAGGTCATCCCAAGGGTTCGTTGACACAGTCTCAGGAAGGCGCAACGCTTTACCGTATGACAAGTGACGGTGGGCCGGGGGGTCTAATTGGGGGTTCTATTTTCAGTATCCCTGCCACAGGAGGCAGCCCCACCTACTTCCACTTCTTTACGAACGGACCCGGCGACGGGGGTGCGCCGTATGGCGCCCTGACCCTGTCATCCGACGGCTCGAAGCTCTGCGGTATGATAAGTCAGGGCGGACCAGCCACTTTTGGATCTATCTTTAGCCTTCCGATAACGGGAGGATCGCCTATTTATCTCCATTTCTTTGCAGGCGGGCCCAATGACGGCTCTAGTCCTCTAGGCTCTCTGACACTCTCCGCGGATGGCTCCAAACTCTACGGCATGACTCCCTTTGGAGGAGCGTATCATAATGGAGGGGTTTTTAGTGTTCCTACCAGTGGAGGAAATTTGAGCATTCTGCATTCCTTTATCGGTAGTACTAGTGAAATCCACAAAGACTCGCTGATTTTATCACCAGATCGCACCACTCTTTTTGGCACGACCTTCGGATTACCAGGATTGGGCCTCGTCTTCAGTATCCCAGCGCAATAAGAACAGCAGCAGCAGCCATTTCCTCGGGTGACTCTCACCTTTTTCCGGGAGGCAGCCTGCATGCGTGTCTGCGTTCTGCTCCTAGTTTGCACCTAAAGTGTGTGCGTGTGCGTGGATCGGACAAAGGCTGTTTTGAGCCCCGAGGGTCCCGTTCCGCTGGGGGGAGCAGCTTTTGAGTACCTCTGGTCGGAAACACCGGGGGAGGGGCCAGCGCCACAAAAGACAGCCTCTACAGGACCCAGACTCAGTCAGTAAGGTGCGATAGCAGGTCCACGAGTTGAACCATGAGACGCGGGTTCAAAGGTCAAGCCTGCGTACACTGAGTCGTAAGGCCTCACCTCAACCCCACTCACTGAGCAGCTCAAGGATCAGCGAAAAGATCAGATACAAAGCACTGACTCCTTGAGTCTCACCCTGCAGGCAGTCTTATCGCTAAGCCCAAGATTTGGTCATCGGAAGCGCACACGTAGCCTGCCACCAACACGTTTTTCCAGATCCCCTCAACAACCTCTGCAATCGACCAGGCACCAAAAATGGTAGGAAAATCGTGCTTCAAGCGATGCGCCAAGACGCAAAGAAAGACCCCAAGCGGACGTGCCTGCTGTCGCGCGTGAGAACGATTCCCCACCGCCGCCACATGGTTGTCGTTGTTGCCCTCAAAAAATAACAATTCCTGCCAACTCACACTCACATCTAGCTCAGGCGGCCCGTCAGGAAACAAAAAATCGCTGAGACCTACGAGCAAAAAAACAGACGACACCCAGCGCACGAGATCAAACTCGCCGCCGCCTAAGTCTGGTGGACGGATTTCTGGTAACACCCACGCCTGGTGAGCCACCACCAAAACCTCACGCAAGCCGCACTCGCCGCAAGTCGCCGTCACGTTTTGTAGGTGTTGACCTCCCAGACTCGGACAAAAAGCCCCCACGGGCGGGCAACCCCCTCCTACGGGGGCTGCTGCTAATCCGCAGCAAGGCCAAACTTCCGTAAGGCCCGCGCTTGGCAGAAATCGTTCAGGAGCAAGAGAAGGGGCAAGCGGAGACGGTCCCGGAAGCAAACAAAGGGAGGTTTTTTTCATCACGTGTTGCCACGCCACGAGCAACAAAAAGCTTGTACCTAAACGCTTTTTAGAGCCCACAACGCCCCTTCCCCCTCGACCTAGCCACAGCCCTTGCCAACCGAGTCGCTCATCGTCTGCAACCCTCAGCATCTGCCCTTGCTGCATCTGTAATAGAAGACCCAGCCACTGATGCCAGTGCTCACGCCAGGCTGCTGGCAAAGGCAGAGAAGGGGCAAGCGCCCATGGGGCCAAGGACTCGAGTACCTCTGGCAGCATCGTTTTTTTAAACAAAGAGGTAGCAAGAATGGTAGAAAAACTAGTTGCCGTCGCAAGCCTCAGCTTCCATCCCCCGCACCCCCCAACGCACTCCCTGCCTTGCCCCTGCCACGAGCGGTGGTGAGGGTGAGGGTGAGGGTGAGGGTGAGGATGATGATGGCGTTGCTCTGCTTGCAACCACTGAGTTAAGCTCACTAAAAAGGGCAGCCATTCAGGGGAAGCTAAAACCTGAGCGTCGCTCTCTTGCTGCGCCAGAGCGTGCGCAAGCTTTGCCGGCGCACGGCTCAAGCCTACTCCCTGCACCGTCTGCAGCAAGCCTTTGCTTCCCTCTCTCACTACGCCACCCACCGCCGCGCCGATGCGCCATCGATCCCTCCGACTGACTCCTGAGCGCGACTGACCCGCATCCTCTTGCCTGAGACGACACCCCTCGTGCGTTGACGGTGTCTGCTGCTGCGGCTGCTGGGGTAAAGATCCGCTCTGCCCAGCAAAAAGTGCGCTTTGTCTTCCAACGACGACACAGAGGAGACCTAGCAGCGCCGGCGCCCTCAGGGGCCTCCATCTCGGAAGGTTTGCACGCGGGTAAATAAGCCGCAGCCGTGAGCTTTCGGGTAAACGACGGAAAGGGATTGGCCTTGAGGCCACCACTCTTGCGCCCAAATGAACGACCTTGGCATAATGCATCAAACGTGGGTGCCCCAGGAGCGCAAAAGAGTCAAGAGTAAACCAGAAAAAAAAGCGTGAGCCCTCACAAGCGTTACCGCAAGGGGGATCAAGCAACCGCTTGCGACTGACGAGCCTTGCCCCGCCCGCGTTTTTTTCAACTGAAACTGCTAGGCAAGCTCACCAAAGCGTGCTTAAATGAGAGATATGAACTTCTATTCCGATTCAAGCGAGTGGCGTTATTTGTTTCGCAATGCGGTGGACTGGGACACCCTGTTACCGCTCTATGGCCGTAACCAGTTTCCCACCAAAGATGGCTTTCGTGACCAATCGGAACTGATCGATTTTTATGAAGAATTGCTCTCAGCCTCTGGTCAGTGGGCCGCCGAATCGGTGGCCACCCGCGCCGCAGAATTAGACCGCGTCGGGGGCGGCAGCTTGGTGCAAGACAAGGTGGTTTTGAGCGAGGTTTTGCAAAAGACCTATACTGAGGCCGCAGCCTTGGACTTACTGGGCATGAGCTTGCCTACCCGTTTTGGTGGCTTGGGCGCACCGGCCTTGCTCCATCTCGTAGTTTTTGCGCAACTCTCGCGGGCCTGTGTTTCAACGAGCACTCAGATCGGCTTTTTTAGTGGCATTGCCGACATGATTGAGCGTTTTTGCGATGCTGCCACCCAGGAGCGCTTGGTACCGATGATTCGGCAGTTTAAAATCAGCGGCAGCATGTGCTTAACAGAGCCTGGCTGTGGCTCAGATTTGGGCAGTATTCGCACCACCGCAGTCAAGCAAGCAGACGGCCGTTACCTACTCAACGGCTCGAAATGCTTTATCACCAATGGGGGTGGCGGCCTGGCCTTCGTTTTAGCTCGCATCCCGGGCGGACCTGTCGGACTTAAGGGCTTATCGCTGTTTTTTGCTGAGGAAAACTTACGGTTGGCAAGCGGCGACAGCAAGCACAACTACCGCGTGACCCGCATTGAAGACAAGATGGGGATGCATGGCTCGATCACCTGTGAGGTGGTTTACGACAACACGGTTGCGGAGCTGGTCGGCGCAGAGCACGATGGCTTTAAGCTCATGTTATTTCTGATGAATGAAGCCCGCATTTCCGTGGGTTTGCAGGGTTTGGGGGGCATTGAAGCTTCCTTGGCTGCAGCCCGGGACTACGCTAGCCAGCGGCAGCAGTTTGGCAAGCCTTTGCTTGAGCTCCCGCTGTTTCGCCGTAACTTACAAGACTGGGAAACCGAGCAAGACGCCTTGCGTGCCTTACTGGTGGATACCCTGAGTTTTTTTGATATTTTCCAAAAACTAGATTTGAAAAATCGTGTCACTGCCCCGCTCGCTGGTGCTGATCTAGCCCTCTTCAAAAAGGCCCAAAAGGTGGTGCGAAAGCGCACCCCACTCGTGAAATTCTATGGTGCTGAGAGTTATGCCGAGCTTTCGCAAAAAGCGATCCAAGCGTTTGGCGGCTATGGCTATATGAAGGAGTACAACGTGGAGCGACTGCACCGCGATTCCTTCGGCGCTCTCTTGTACGAAGGCACCTCACAAATTCAAGCCTTGATGAGCCTTAAGGATTTCATGCAAGACCTGCTGGCTAGGCCACAAAACTTCCTAAAATCCTTGGCCACTTACTCCAGGCGCTCGACTGAAACGGCTTTCCATAATGTTTTTTCAGGGAAGCAGGCGTTTAATCTAGAAAAATTCGAGTTGCAGTGGAGCGGCCAGATCTTTAAACTGCTTTTCCGCATTTTTGGCACTCAGTTAGGCGCGCAACTGAAAACCCTCAGCGGTCTAAGCCAGCTTAAAAAAGCCTTCCAGGCACCGGCAGCCATGGACGCCTTAATGACCCACAGTGAAACTTTTTGTAAATCCCAGATGTACTTGGAGACGTTGCGGGTGCTTGCCAAACACGCCAAAGCCGATCCGCAGCGCAAGGACTTACTTGAGCGTTACGCGCTCTTGGTGCAACCCAAGCTTGCGGCTATTTACGCCGACTGGAACTTATACCGCTAAACGCCACTAGTCCGCAAGCAGCTCTAAGATCTCCTGCTGGCTGATCAAGCCAGACTGCGAGGCTGCTCCTGCTACCTCGCGCTCTTCTCCTTGTAAAATTGCTTGCGCCAGGGTGCTTTTGGAGCGCTGCAGGGTCAAAATCTTCTCTTCAATAGTATTGGCCGCAATCATCTGATGCACCAAAACCGAGCGTTTTTGTCCGATACGATGCGCTCGGTCTGCCGCTTGATTTTGCACTGCGGGGTTCCACCAGGGGTCCATTAAAAATAGGTGATCAGCCGCAGTCAGGGTAATCCCCACGCCGCCTGCTTTTAGCGACAAGAGCATGACGGAGGGTCCGTTGGGCTTTTGGAAAGCGCCGACCAGGCCAGCGCGGTCTTTGGAGCTGCCATCTAAGCGCAAGTAACTCACCTGACTGGCGTTTAGCCTTACCTCGATTAAATCCAAGTAGCTGGTCCACTGTGAGAAGATCAAGGCGCGGTGACCTGCTTGCAGGGAGTTTTCCAGAGTTTCCATCAGCAAATCCAGCTTGGAAGAGGATGGAGCAGAGGAAGCGATGCCGCCGCCTACTCTCCCTCCCTGCTGCTGCTGGCCTGGAAGCAACGCGAGATGACAACAAGCTTGTCTTAAGCGCAATAACAGCTCGAGGATGGAAAATAGACTGACTTTTTTTTGTGCGCCGTCTGCTAGCTGCGCTAAGACCTGAGAGCGGGTGGAGGCCAAGAGTGCCTCGTAAGAGGTCCTCTCAGCGTCGTTCAACTGCGAGTAAAGCACCTTTTCAATCCTGGGCGGCAACTCGGTCAAGACCTGACTTTTCAAACGCCGCAGGAAGAACGGGGCAATCAGGCGCTGTAAGGTTGGTAAGCCGCTACCGCCACCTGATGATCCTGGTTGAGGAGCCACCTCCCCGCCAAAACGGGCTTTGAACTCCGCCTGAGACCCTAAAAGTCCAGGATTCAGGAAATGAAACTGACTCCACAAATCCTCCAAACGATTTTCAATCGGTGTGCCGCTGAGCGCCACCCGAAAACGCCCCCGTAACTGAAACGCAGCGCGCGCGACTTGACTGTCGGGATTTTTGATCATCTGCGACTCATCCAAAACCACCGCGTCCCACAACGGTTCACGCAAGACGGCAACGTCTAAGCGCAACACCCCGTAGCTGGTCAAAACCACCTCCGCCTGATCGGTTTCAGCCAGGCTGCGCCCTGCTCCCCCATAAATCGCAAAGCGCAAGTGCGGACGAAAATCTTGCATCTGCAACACCCACGCTGGCAAAACGCTCGTCGGGCAAACGATCAGCGTCCGACCCTGCAAGGCGCACAGCACCTGCAAGGTCTTGCCAAGCCCCATGTCGTCTGCAAGCAGCGCACCAGCCCCTTTCCCCCGCAAAAATGCAAGCCAGGCAACACACTGCAGCTGATAGCCGCGCGGCTCAGCCTGCAAATCAGCAGGTAAATGGGCTGCAGGTAGGTCAGCGAAACTAGGCCAGGGTTCAAGCCTAGTTGATTGTAGTGCCTGCTGGGACTGACTTTGCTCTCCCAGACCACCACCCCACCCACCCACCCCAAGAGTCTCCAGCAACTGAGGAATGAAATAGTGCGGAATCACCCCGACCGAGTCCTTGCGCCCCTCCAACATGCGCCGCAACACGTTAACATAACCCTGCAAGCTCTCCTCCGGCAAGGCCGCCCATGCGCCACTGGGTAAACTGATCCAGCGCGCGCCATGCTCCCACGCCCGCAACACCTCGCCCACCGATAAGCCCGCTGCTGCTTCCTCCAAAAACCACGACGACCGGGCCTCACCACTCCCGCGAGCTGCCACCCCGACCTTGACTTGAAATCCCGACGACTGCTCATCAACGCCAACGTCACCTTTGCCACTTGCTGTCTGCGGTGTTCTCTGCGGCACAAGACTTAGTTGCACGCTTCCTGCGACTTGAAACGCCTCAGCCCCTGAACCGCGCCATTGCCAGGCAGCGGCTGCACCGTGCAAAAAGCTCACCGCAGCTTCGCCTACCAAAGTCAGGCTTTGCCCTAAAGTGAGATGCAATTCCTCTTTCAAGCGCACAACCCAAGGCTGCAAGTCTTGCGCCCGGTGGATCTTAAAATCCCCTGGCCCATCAGGCTCCAGCTCCCACTGTGGGGTGACCTGCAGCTGCGGCTCTCCGCCTGCCCCCCGCTGGTGGGCCTGCAAAAACAACACCATTTGTGACCGCGCTTGACTGAACCGAGGCCAGGCCTGGGTCTCAATAACCACCGTCATTTTACTTTGTAAAGCAGGCAGGCGCTCGGTCACCCACACCCGTAGATCCTGACGACTAATCAAGATCCCAGGTCCTTGCGTTGCCGCTGTCTCATAAGGCGTCTCCTGCCCCTTATCCTGCTCTTTCTCCGGCGCTGCTGATCTTAAGCCCACCGCTTTTTTTGTTTCTAGGAAAATCAAGCGTTCATGCTGTAGCGCCAGCGATTGCCCCAGACGCTCACTGCCCGCAGGCGCGGCTTCAATCCGGAGACGAAACCGGCGAACCGCTCTAGCTCTACTACGATTACTACCACCGCCCCCTCCTCCTCCGTCCAGCGGCTCATCTCGCAGCCAGGCGCGCGCTTGCCACACTTGCGCCTGAGGCGCGACCCTTCTGCCCTCATAGGTCACTAGCCGCAACTGCGAAAAAATCTGCCAAAACCCCCGCGTCAAAGTGCCACTGACGCACACCTCCTGGGCCTGCACCTGCCGCTGCATCCCTTGACTAGCCATTTGCATCCCGGAAGTAATCCAAGCGTCCATGGCCCAATCTTGCGAGGTCATCCACTGGCCAACATCCCGGAGGCCTTTCCAGGGACCTTCCGCTCTTGGTGCGATCCGCCCGGATTGAATGCCCCCGACCCAGGCGACAAGCGACCCTAGTACCGGCTGCTGCTGCTGCTGTTCGTGCGGCGTTGATGGTAGAGGCTGATGATCTGCCCGAACCTCCAGTGTTTCTGGCTGCCTGAGCAAGACCCACCAGCGGGATAAAAAAAGCTGATGGTCCCCTTTACGCTGCAAACGGTACTCTAATTGTAGCGTCAATCGCTCAGTGGTTACTTCAGGCTGAGGTTTCCTTGGGGTTAGGGGTTCGCTGGTGTTGCTGCTGGTGCTGGCGTGGGTGTCTTCAGGCGCCTTGCCCCCTAGCTGTGAGGTAAGCGAGGCTTGGGACTCATTTTTTTGCCAACTGTTTTTATGAAAGATCAAGGCCGCTGCCAAGTGCACACACAAGTCCTCCTCGCTGCCGCCTTCTCCACAATCGCAGTAGTAATCTTCCTCCTCAACCCAGACGCTGACTTGCGCTGCAAAGGGACGATCAGTGCGCGTGACTCGAAAACAAAACTCACCCCCGCGCTCCTCGACAAAACTCACCCGATTGGCGCGCACTGATGCCACGCCTTGCGACCAAAGTGTAGGCCGACACTGCTTTTGTAACTGTGCAAAGAGCAAAAAATATTGCTTTCTTAATGCTTCCTGATTCATCGAAACTCCACAATTGCCTTATTTTTTATAAAAACCCCGAAAATTAACCATTGAAATCCATAAAAAACTCAATATACTCTAGTCTCTGCTGCTCTTTGCAGCAAGCGACCCCTGAGAACCGTGCACTTCCAAATCTCACCCGTTGACTACGAGGCTTTAAAGCGTTTTGCCTCGCTTTTTGCTAAAAAGAGCTCGCGCGAGTAAACTCAGTAAGTCAAGTCAGCAGCAGCCCGAGACAGCGCCGTCAACCCGCTTCACAAACGCCCCCCGGATTGCGAGGCCCTCGAGAGTAGGACCCAAAAACAGACCTTCCGCTAAAAAAGCAGAGCTCTATGATTTTATTGGTGAATTTTAAGAAAACTTTTGATTCACTTTAAGGACTGAAAAATATCACTTCAAAAAATCCCGTCAACCACTCACGAGAATACACTCCCCCTGAGGCAACACCTGACGCCCGAACTCTCCGACTTTCTCGCTTCAGGCCACAAGAAATGACCCCATCAACCCTATGACCAAGCCTACTACGACGACTCCTCAGCCAACCCGACGCTCTATTTTCCAACTCCTGCAGCTCAACCGACTGGCGACCTGGATTTTCCTCGGGCTGTTCCTCGGGCTCCTGCTCGGGGGCTGCTTCCCGCAGGCCGTTTTTTGGCTCAAGCCCTTTCAAACACTTTTTTTGCACGGGGTGAAGTGCGCAATTGCGCCACTCATTTTTTCCACAATTGTTACAGGTATTGCCTCAGCCGGCAACTTTAAGCAACTAGGAAAAATGGGGGCCCGAACCTTTCTTTACTTCGAAGTGGTCACCACGCTGGCACTTGCAATCGGTCTGCTGGTGGTCAACTTGCTCCAGCCAGGAGCAGGCCTTCACCTCCATTTACTCGCGGAAGGCGGGGGAGCAGCCGTTGGTTCGGCCACTTCGCTGGCCAGCCCGCAGTCGATTCTCACTTACACGAGCTTCATCGAGCACCTCTTGCCCTTGAATATCGCCAAAGCGGTGGTCGAAAACGATGTCTTGCAAATCGTAATCTTTTCCTTGCTCTTTGGAATGGGGGTGCTTTCAACGGGAGAAAAGGCCAAGCCGATCCTAGTTTTTTGCGAGTCGCTTGCCGACGTTATGTTTAAGTTCATTAGCTATATCATGTACTTAGCTCCCTTAGGCGTTTGTGCGGCCTTGTCATCTGCGGTGGCTGAGCATGGCTGGCTGGTCTTACTCCCGCTCCTCAAACTGGTGGGAGCGCTTTATTTTGCCCTGTTTTTGTTCGTACTCGTGGTGTTTTACCCCATTTGCCAGATCTACGGTATCCCGGTTTGGCCTTTCCTTAAGCACTTACGCAAACCCGTGCTTTATGCCTTTGCCACCACTTCCAGTGAATCCTCTTACCCGCTGGCACTTCAAGGCTTAGCGGATCTCGGCGTGCCGCGGCGGATCTCCAGCTTTGTGTTGCCAATCGGCTATAGCTTTAACCTCGATGGCTCGACTCTTTACCTTTCGATGGCATCGATTTTTGTGGCCCAAGTCTCAGGCATTCAGCTGAGTTTGCAACACCAAGTGGTGATGATGCTCACCCTCATGCTGACCAGCAAAGGGGTGGCCGCGGTTCCCCGCACTTCGATTGTGGTTTTATCGGGCACTTTAACCACTTTTGGCCTGCCGCTTGAGGGCTTAGCACTGATCCTAGGCGTTGATGCTTTCATGGATATGGGCAGGTCGGCCATTAACCTGCTCGGCAACTGCCTTGCCGCCGCAGTGGTGGCCCGCGCTGAGGGGATTGTCTTGGGAAAAAAACCACACTCCCTTTAACCGCAATGGCCCTCAGCAGCTCGCTCCAGACGCACTGCCGCAGCGTAGCCCCCCCTTTAAGTCAGCGGTTTAGCTTACAAAAAATGGGCTGATTGCGGCCGGTGCAGCGGAAAATACTTTCCAAGCCTTCCGGAAACGTGAGATCAGTAAGCAAGTGTAAGTCCCCCGCGGTAAAAAGCGAAACCCCGTAAAATAGTATGAGGCGGTTTGCGTCTTAGCCGCTCCGAGGTCGATTGCAGGCAACGCTTGCAAAACCAGCGATCGTGTAAAGTGTAAATCTAAGGCTAGAGCGTTGTTCTCGTGAGTAAAAAAAATGAAAGTACCGTTGAAAAATGTTCTTATTTACGATAGGAGAGCTAACTTATGGACAGTATTTATGATTTTTCCGTGAAAACCATCAAACATGAAACGATGAAGCTGGATGCTTTTAAAGGACAAGTGCTTTTAATTGTCAACACAGCCAGTCAGTGCGGCTTCACCAAGCAGTACGAGGGGTTAGAGCAGGTTTACCAGAGGCTTGGCGCCCGCAAATTCTCAGTGCTTGGTTTCCCGTGCAATCAATTTGGTGGCCAGGAGCCAGGAACGGAAGCCGAAATTCAGAAATTTTGTGAACTGAATTACAAGGTAAGCTTCCCGCTGTTTGCTAAAATTGATGTCAACGGCGATGCGACTGATCCGCTCTATCAGTTCCTGAAAGCTGAAGGGAAGGGAATCTTAGGCACCGAAGCTATTAAATGGAATTTCACCAAATTCCTGATCAATGCCAGCGGTCAAGTGGTCAAACGCTTTGCCCCGCAAACGGACCCGCTGACGATTGTCCCGGAAATTGAAGCGCTTTTGACTTGAAGGGTTTTTAATCTGACGCACTCCTGACGCTTTGGAGGGCAAGGAGAGAAGGGGGTGGGCATGGGGCATGGGCCTGGTGACCCAGTGCCCGCCCGCCCACCCCCTGCCTCCTTCTTCCTCCTCGCGTTCAGCAAGCGAAACGAAGAAGTCGAAGACTCACTTTTTTGAAGCCAAGGCAAAAAAAGCTTTGTGAAATCACACCCTGAGACCATCCCCCTGGTGAGAGCAACCGCCTGACCTGGGGATCTTGAACAAAAACCTTTAACCGACCCTGGAAAACGACACTCTCCTTATGACCAATCCTTTTCGCACCAAAAGTCTCGCCCTGATCAAAGCTGAACTGAGCCAAACCGAGTTCAAAAAAAACCTAGGCATCTTGGACCTAGTGCTGCTGGGGTTAGGAGGGATCATCGGCACAGGGATCTTTGTTCTCACTGGGCTTGCCGCCGCTGAGTACGCCGGTCCAGCCATCACCTTATCCTTTCTGCTGGGCGCGGTTGCTTGCATTTTCACGGCACTGGCCTACGCAGAACTCGCCGCCATGCTACCGACAGCAGGGGGCGGATACACCTATATTTACGTGAGCCTGGGCGAAGTTTTTGCAGCAGCTGTGGGCTGGCTGATGCTGATGACCTTTACCTTTGGGACGGCAACCGTGGCAGCAGGCTGGTCAGGCTATATGGCGGGTATCCTCAAAGCGATGCGACTGGAATTGCCAGCGGCTTGGCACCAAATTCCTTCTGAAGGAGGGATGGTCAATCTACCCGCCATGTTCATCATCGCCTTGATGACCCTGATTCAAATTAAAGGGGCCAAAGGTGCCGCCAGGCTCAACGGTCTTCTGGTGTTCGTGAAGCTAGGCGCAATCCTCATTTTTTTGGTGGCAGCCATTCCTCATTTTGATTTTGCCAACTGGGAGGACTTCTCGCCAAACGGCACCTATGGCATTATTGCCGGTGCGGGCTTTATTTTCATGGCTTACACGGGCTTTGACACGGTGGCAACCGCAGCCGAAGAGTGCAAAAACCCCAACCGCGACTTACCGCTCGGGATTATCTTTTCACTCCTGGGCTCTGCCCTTTTGTATATTCTGGTGGCCGGGGTGTTAACCGGGATTGTGCCCTATGCCAGCTTGAAAAACCCTGAGCCCATGACCTTTGCCTTAAGAGCCATTGGCGTGCAAACGGGGGCAAAAATTGTCGCCACCGGGGCGGTGGCGGGCATGACCACCGTGATTTTAACCCTGATTTTTGGTCAATCTCGCATCCTGTTTGTGATGGCACGCGACGGCCTGCTACCACCGCTGTTTATGCGCCTCCACCCCCGCTCCAATACCCCGGCGTTAAGCATTATGATCTCAGGCGCCGTGATGGCCTTAATTGCAGGGTTTGCCCCGGTCAGTGCGCTCGGGCAAATTGCCAGCATGTCGTCGCTTGCCACTTATTGCTTCGTTTCCATCGGCTTAATGGTCTTACGCGTGCGTTATCCGCTGGAAAAACGCCCGTTTCGCTGTCCCGCGGTCTTTTTGACAGCTTCGGCGTCGGCGCTTATTTGCGGGGTGATGTTTATCCAGCTTTTTTTGCGAAACTGGCAACCCTTTAGCGCCGCTGTCTCCATCGGGCTTTTGATTTATCTCGTTTACGGTCACTGGCACAGCAAGCTGGAGCACTCAGCCTAAGACCTTTGGTGTCAATAACACTCTTGGCGAGACTTCGTAGCCCGTAAGCTTTTTGGACCACTACTGGAAGGGCCCAGGTGTTTTCTTCCCCTGCATGAAGACTAAGCCGCCCAGCGTGTCAGGGGGAGGTGCCGCAGGAGAGAAAGTGTGCCGCTGGCGACGGACAGTCATCCACCATCCGTGAGTTTCAACCGCGTGCCCTCTCCAACAGCCCGCAACTCTCCTTGCGTGGGGAAGGAGAAAAACAGAAAAAAAAGAAGCCACACCGCTCCTTTGCGCAGTCTCACTTTGGGTGAGACCTTTAAAGTCCTTTCACCGCAAGGCGATTTTGTCTTCTTCTTGTAAAAAGCAAGATTTTTTATGTGGCTTGAGCAATTGAATCAACTCACCCAGCGCGCGACTGAAAGCCTAACGCCGACTTTGACGAAACCAAGCGGTTGCGGGGCGCAGCCCCACCCCCCGGGAACCCAGGAAGAGAGGCGAGAGAAGGCAAAAAACCCCTTACATACCGCTTAATGCAATAACATTCGAATTTCATGTCAAGAGCTATTTATAATTTTTTTTTTGCCCCAACTAATTACAAAATTTTGATGTAATTTTTTATCTTCTATCTTGTACTGTTTGTTTAATTGAGATAACACCTAAAACTATATGAAACGTGGTCGCCCAAAAGGTCGTTCTAATGATAATCGTTCATTTGGTCCCCTCGGGGACCTTGTCCGTAAACACCGTCTCGAAAGAGGTCTAGGTCTTGCCGAAGTGGCAAAGGCTTGCTGTTGCTCAGTTCAATTTATTTCTAATATTGAACATGGGCGAGCTCCTCTTCCCTGGGATAAAGCTTCGCAACTTGCTGGTGCGTTGAAGATTCCCTCTGAAGAGCTACAAGCCGCCAATCTTGCTGTTCGGTCAGACTTTAGAAGCTTTGTGGCTAGCCCTAAAGGCAAAAAATTAGCAAAGCCCATGATCCTGAAAAACATCGGGGCCGTGGCTTCTGTTATTTCGATTGCCTCGCGGGATAGTCAGCTGCAAGAAGTCATTCAGAAGTATCAGGCAGCATCGCTGACTTCGCGAAAGAAATTCTTGGTTGCTGCTTTAGAAATGTTAAAACACTAAAGACTCCTCTTTTAACTTCTCATCAAAGACCACCCGCAGGGCAATTGATAGCCCCAACGGTGGTCTTTGTTTTTTAGGGGCACAGCAAAACCGCATTGGCAACAAGCGACGACGCCGTCTCCGCTCTTTCTCGTGGCGCTTAATAGGGAAAGTGTTTTTTTAATTGATTGATGGGATTTTCAAAGCAGTGCCAGGAGACAGACGCCGCTAAGACGCTGAACCCGGACAACACGCAAAAATGAAACCACCCTAAAGCCGGTAAAGACGGTAAACCCGTTGTCCGCTCAACGGCTTCCAGCGTTCGAGGCAACAGCGGATGAATCAGGTAAATCCCGTAACTCACTTTCCCGATATAACCTAAGCCGGGGTGCTCAAAAAAGGTGGGGAAAGC
>JAYTHP010000011.1:0-7126 GCA_043732485.1 Oligoflexia bacterium | reverse complement strand
TTCTCAGACTGACAGTGTTTTGGGCAACCAGGGATCTCACTGCCAATACTTTTCCTCCCGTCAAAAACCTGACTGACATTATATATGACTTGATTCGGATGCATCAGGTGGGCGGACTGTTTGAGAAGAACCATTTGACTTTTGTGTAAAAATTTATTAGTATCCCGCTTGCAACAAAAAAAAGCGTGTAAGCGGTCTCTCGGGTTTTTTAGAGGGTTTGCAGGGAAGGGCTCTTTGCCCTCAGGTAATTCAGGCAAGAGCCTAAGAGTCCCCGAAAGTCCCCAAAGTCTCTGAGTAGCTCCGCTCTTAAAGTGAAAAAAGAGTAGCGCACGCGTCTTGAGGCAAAGAGTTGCGGGATCGTGGTTCAAGGGTAGCGAGCCCGCCAGTGCGATAGTGCAAGGTAACGGTTAAAGAGAGCAGGGAGATTTATGACGAGTGTCGAGCATGGTGGGAAGTGGGATCAGCAGCAGCAGTGGCTCGCAAAGGCGGCTTTACGACCGTCGGGGGGAGAGTTGCAGCTGATGAGAATGCAAACAGCGCGTTGTCGCTTGCTCATGCAAGGTGCGCTCTTGATCAGGGCCCTGCGGGTGGTAGGGCTTGTTGTTGTGGTTATCGCTGGCAGTAGTTTGCTTGCGGAGCGTGTTGCCCTCGCCCACGAAGAGCTCGCAGCAGAAGCGCTTTCTCAGCTCTATACCGTCACCGTGCGAAGGACGTCTTACAATCCCTGGAACATGACGCACTCCTACGAGCTGCACGACTCGCAAGCTGACTTGCTACTGAAAACCCCTTTTTTGCCACTGCAGCAGCTAGGTGCACTCGATTTACGCAACTTTTCTGGTCGTTTAGCCGAGCGCGCTAGGCTTAGTTTTGTGAAAAATCAGCAAGACCCCCCCCAGGGGCCGGATCCGGAGCTTGAGGCTTTTTTTGGCTTCGGGAAGCTTTTAACCGGGTTTACGCTGCAAGAAGCGGTGGGTGGCAGCGCAGGACCGAGCCAAAGTCCTTCCACTCCGCAGGCCTTTTACAACCCCTTTGCGTCGTCGGCACGCTTACAGACCACGCGCCAGGTCTTTGAAATGAACTTCCTTGCAGGAGGCGAGGTTGAGGGCGCGAGCGGTGATGCGAGAGGGGGGACGCAAAAAATGCTAATTGCCATCGAGCGGAAAGTCCTCCCCAGGCCTCTTAGAGGGGGTGGTGGTGGTGGTGTGCAGATCAAATTTTTCAAGCAGCTTGCCGGTGGAGAGGATGATCAGCAGGAAGTGGCTGCAATTTCCTGCCGCAAGGGGACCTGTCAGTTTTACTCGCTGATGCCTGAGACCTTGCGTCCGGGGTTTTTGTTCTTTTTCTTGCAAGATCAATTCGAACACCACTTTAATCAGTCCTTGCAGATGTCTTTGAAAAACAGCGTGAATCGCTCGCTCAGTTACTTTAAACTCTCAACGATGCTCGACACTATTTTGACCCTGACCGATTGGGATAGTCAGCTGTTGCGTTACTGGGTGCTGGGTAAGTTGATGGTTGTTGCAGGTCCCGTCGCAGCGATCATTTTTGCTGATCCGCCTCGCAGACAGGGGGCACTTGTTTTAGCCCGGGCCCTTTGGAGATTAGGGGAACCTGTGGTGGATGTGGGTCCAAGAGCTGACTTTAATAATTTGGTGGCATTTTTCATGGGGGGCGTTGGATCTACCGCAATAGCTATGCTCACAATGGAGGAAGTGAGACAATCGCTTGAGCGTGAGGGGAACACTCAGTTGTCCAGAGACATTTTGGAGTTCATGGAGTCAGGGTCGCGTAATCTCCCGAAGAGCAGACGGCGTAAGCTCATCGGCACGGCCCTGACCGCAGCCTTTGGATATGAATTTTACCGCACAGTGGTCGCCTCGCACTTCTTAGCCCGCTCGCGCAGAGCCGATCCTGCGGCAGGGCCATCCCGCTATGTGGGGTATTTTCGGCCGATTCTGGCGCTTGCCGATTTGACGCTGGAAGAACGCGGCATTCGTCCGGGGCATGATGAGGTTGACTTCGATGAAGCCTGGCCCTGCCCGATTTGTCGTAAGCCCGTTTATGTCGAGCCTGCAGAAGGGCAGCCGGCTCCTGCCGTGCCTCAAATGCGAACCAATTTGGTGAGACTGAATTGCGGCATGGGGAGAAACGAGCATGTGTTGTGCCGCGGCTGTATTGAAACCGAATTGGATCGACTCAGTGATCTGATGCGGCCTCCTGCCTGTCCGTTATGCACTCGGCCCCTGGTCCGCATGCACGCTGCGGTACCCCCACCACCCCACCTACACCCAGGACTTCGGGCGCGTGATTTTGGAGCGGTGGTGCAAGACGTGGGTCGCTCGCTGTTGCGACGGGCTGAGCGCTCGGCGGCCTGGACAAATCGCTTCCTGCTGCGCGCCTTCAATCTGAGGTAGAAAGTGCGAGAGAGAGAGAGAGAGAGAGAAGGGGGGGCCGGGGTTTTTTTAAAGAAAGCTCGGGATTTTTCCGAAACGTCCCCCATGAGCAAACGCATGGGCTTTCAAAGGCAACTCACGATCGGTTTTACGCTGATTTCTCTCGTAAGTATGGCTATTTGCGGGTTTTTTAGCTCATTTTATACCTCCCAGCTGGTGCAAAAACTCACCTTAAGCGGGCTGCAAAAAGAGCTTGATAGCGTGCAAACCACGGTTGACGTCTCCATCCAAGATAATACCGACCGCGTCAATACCCTGATGGATTACTGGGGAAAAGCGACCTTGCCACAAATCTCCGTCCACCGGGAGCGCTCCGTCACCCTACGCGCGGAAAATAAGCTCACTCAGCAGTCTCAGATGGTCACGCTCCCGCTGTTTCAATTTAACGGTGAGGGAGTGAAAGACGCTAAGATTGTTGAGAAAATATCCAACGAGGTGGGTGGTGCGGTGACGATCTTTGCGCGCTTTCAAGAGGGCTTTCTCCGCATCGCCACCACCTTGAAAAACGCAGACGGCTCCAGCGGGGTAGGGACTTATTTACCGCTCACTTCACCTCAGGTGCAATCGGTGTTAGCGGGTAAGCGCTTTGTCGGCCAATCAAAGATCTTAGGGTCTTCTTATTATGTCGTCTATGAACCGATTATCAAGGAAGGCGAAGTGGTGGGGGCTTTTTTTATCGGCACCAAAGACACGGCCGCAGGCGCGCTGCGTAATTATTTAAAAAAGCAGGTGATTCTAGACACCGGCTATTTCTATATTCTCGATACCAGCGGGACTTTACTGTTGCATCCTAGTCAGCAGGGGGAAAATGTTCTTAAAAATGAAGACTTAGATGGCAAGAAGATTTTCCAGGAAATGATTGATAAAAAAGATGGTACGATTGAGTACCATTGGCTCAATGCTAGTACCCGGAAAGCACAAAACAAGTTAGCACTTTTTCGCTCTTTTCCTACGCTCGGCTGGATCGTGGCTGCGAGCCTGAGCCTCGATGAGGTGCAAGCTCCTGCGGCCAGCTTGCGCTGGGCCTTAATCTTGATCTCCTTGCTGATGAGTTGTGGGTTAACGCTGCTTACGATCTTTTTTGGCAAAACAATGGCCAGTCGCTTAGTGCAGGTGTCCCAAGGGCTCGTGACCGCCTCGGCTGGGATTAAAGCCAGTACCGAGCAACTGAGCGCCACTTCGGAGTCGTTAGACGAAGGCACGGCCAAGCAATTTGCTGGCCTGCAGAAGACCGTGGCTGCCATGGATCAGATTAATGCTACCGTCCATCGCAATTTTGAGGCGACCCAGACTTGTGAGAAGCTGTCAAACGCTATGGCGCGCGAGGCAGAAACCGGAGCCCAGATCTTAGGGGAATTGCTTGCTGCCGTAGGTCTGATGGCCGAGAAGAACCGCGAGGTGGCTGAGGAAGTCAAGCGCAGTCACCAGGAGATCTCGCAAATCACCCGGGTGATTGCAGAAATTGAGCAAAAGACGCAGATTATTAACGAAATTGTCCTTCAAACCAAGCTGTTATCCTTTAACGCTTCCGTTGAGGCGGCCCGCGCCGGAGAAAGTGGTAAAGGGTTTGCCGTGGTGGCGGAAGAAGTCGGCAGGCTTGCTGCCACCAGTGGTGCTGCGGCTTCCGACATCCAAAGCAATTTGCAGGCTAGTTGCCGGAAAGTGGAGCTGATTATTCAGCAGGCCCAAACTAAGATGGCAGCCTTGAGCGGCGAAGCGGATGGAAAAATCAAAGCTGGACTGGAAGTCAGTGAACAGTGTCGCAAAGTCTTTGCCGGGATCATTGCCAAGATCAATGATTCTTGCGTGTCCGTGCAGAGCATCTCGGCCGCCTCCAAGGAGCAATCCTTGGGGATCGCTGAGATCAGTAAAGCCATGACCCAGCTTGATCAAGTCACCCAGCAAACCTCCACCACCGCGCAAACCGTGAAGGCGCTGGAGCAAGATTTAAACCACGAGTCTCTGCAAATGGAACAGGCGGTAAGCCAATTGTCCGAGTTTTTGCAGGGTCGTCAGACTCCTCCCGATCAACAGGGGCAGACATTTCCCCCAGTCTTGTCGCAAGCGGCGTCTGACAACCCCGAGGCGCAGGAATCGCAGTTCAGGCGACGGGCTGCTTAAAGGGATGGTCGAGACGCAGGCGCAGCGGATTGCACACTCAGTGAGCAGGCGGGCTCCTTTTGGGGGCTGAACTTTACCTTCTCTCGGATTCTTGAGGGTTCTTTTTCCTGCTTACTGCCGTTCAAAAAAAGTGGTTTCTCTTTCTTTCGCGTGACAAAAAAATCCAGTGTCGGTTTCTAGCTTCAGATGGTCGCCATCAAACCGGTAATCATACAAGACATCTTCCAGCTCAAAATTATTATAACAGCCGGTGGGAAATAGGCGAAAGGAACGACAGGTTCCTTGGACCTTTTGTGCTTGCTCATCGTAGATGAAGTTGAAGCTGGCTCTGGAGCCCGTGCACTTATGGAAGCGGGATTTCATGCCCATGCGCTTAAACGTGCCTTGGTGGTTTCTAATCGTTGCCACCATAGTGCCTGAGAACTCAAAGGGCTTGCCGTTGCAAAGCACCGTTTTGGCAATCCAGTCGCCGTCCACCGGTCCAACGTCTGCCCCGCTTGCTGCGTTGCTATCCCCGTCTTCCTCTTCATCGTGCGGGGTTGCTGCGCGTCTGACCTGGTCTGAGGTAGGCTCCCTGGTGCTATTGCTGGTGGCATCGGCTTCTTGCGATGCTCCGCCGCAGCCGGCGCCGAGCGTGAGGACGAGACCGCAACCCACGATCATCGAAAAAAGCGTGGGCTTCAGCAAATAGTGAGAAATGATCTGACTCAGGCGGGACAGCGGCGGGTTAAGGTTCTTTTTCAAAGACGGCTCCTTTGTCGTAGGGGGTGAATGAGGCCCAAATGGCACGTTTTAAGCGTTTCAGATCAAAGCTGAGGAGCAACCCAATGGCGCTCCTTTGAAAGGCTAGACCTTAGAGTGTCCAGGCCTGAAAGTCAATCCGACCTGGCGAAAAAGCCCCCCAAGCAGCAGTCTTTGCTTGTTCTCTCTCTTTTTTTTTTCTTTCTGGGTTCTTCTCCTTCTTTTTTGTCTCACGGGTGGAGGCGGCACGCAAGCGTCTAAGCTCGCGGCTGATTGTCCTCAAGTTCGACACTCTGTAGGCTGCAAGGTCCAGGGGCTAGAACCCTTTTATGGGAGCTTGTTTTGGGACTTTTGCCTGTAAAATTGCCCTATGTCGCTGAGCCGGCGGGCAACTGGCACAGTCTCTGCACTGTCTTCCTTGCATAACGTACACAGCTTAATTAAAGGAGAAAAACACTATGAGTTCCATCAAAACTAAGTCCAATGTCACTCAGTCTAAGGTCGGTTTTTGGAGTTTAGGGTCGGCGCTCGCCACTTTCATGACGGTCGTGGCCGGCGGGGCCTTAGGGTCGCCGCAGCAAGCCATGGCCGCAGGCGGCTGCATGGGTGGGTGTATGGATGCCCCTGCTCGTCAAGCGATGAGCGATTCGTTTCAGCGAGTCAAGGAAAGAGCCTCGGAATCGTTCGAGAAAGGGACGCGTGGACCAAAAATCATCGGGCCTTGGGTAGTTAAAAGCACCGGCATCGCGTTTGCTGCCAAGATTGTTGCCAACGCCGTCGGTGCTGCGGGTCCAGCGGCCTTGAAAGCCAGTGTGCTCTTAGCAGGCGCCCCGATCACGCTACTCTCCGGATGCGTGGTAGGTTCAGTAATCGGTTGTGGAGCCTTCCAGAGTGCCTCGTGTTGCAAACCACAACGACCTTCGCCACTTGCTCGCACCGTGGTGATGGCTGAGTCAGCCAGCAGCCGCTCGCAGGCTCCGTCTAGTCAGGCGTCCAGTCAGGTCTCCAGTCAAGCTCCAGCGATAGCGACGGCGGTGGTGGCGCATCACCCAGAGGCGATGACCCCGCCTGCGACTCAAGAATTAGCTCGCTAAAGTAGCTCCAAGTTAGAAGAGTGGAGAAGCTTTTCGCCGGGTCCTCAGGTAGGAAACGGTCTCAAAAAAACCCCTCAAAAGGGACAAAAAATCCCGAAAAAGGCAGCAAAAAAGCAAGAAGAAGAGATGAAAATCTCCCCTCCAAGGGCGGGAGGTAGACATTCTCTTCTTCTTGCTTTGGCGCATGCGCTGCTCTGGAACGCCAGGAGGGGGGGGAAGAGCTTGAAGGAAAATGGGCACAGGCCTTCAGTTTTCTGGGGAAATCGATTAGGGTGGGGCCGTGGATCCAATTTATAATCTGCAATTTGGGGCGATTTGCTTAAGCTCATTCCTGTTCTCGGCGAGTTTCAATATGCTGATTGCAGAATTACCGAGTTATCTCGTGAGCTTAGGAGGATCCTCTTATCGTGGCTGGGTGATTGGTTTGTTCACGCTGACAGCGGCCTTGTCGCGGCCTTTAAGCGGTAAATTGACAGATACTTGCGGGCGAGTCCCCGTGATGATTGTAGGGTCATTGGTGTGCGTGGCCTGTGGGTTGCTTTACCCGAGCTTCCCATCTGTCTTAGGGTTCCTTTTGATCCGGGCGATGCATGGTTTTTCCACGGGGTTTAAGCCGACTGCGAGTACGGCCTTTGTGGCCGATGTCATTCCTCAAGCTAGGTTGGGCGAGGCGCTAGGGTTGCATGGGTTTTGCTACAGTTTGGGTCTGGCCTTAGG
>JAYTHP010000010.1:0-2075 GCA_043732485.1 Oligoflexia bacterium | reverse complement strand
TTCTAACAATTTTGAGTGGCCGTCAAGGTAAAAATAGACTACTAATTAAAGGCTTTTATTATAAGCACCCAAAACTCGCTGCAGGTAAAAAAAATGCCTACCTCAAGCATCAGTCGCCATAAAGCACAGACCGTAAAATCACTTGCAATAAGTACGGGGCTAGGACTGCACGCTGCATTGAAGCACACCGACGCATGACTCTGACCCACTACTCTGACGCGACACTTTGTGATCTTTTTTCGGTGGCGCACCTCGCCGAGAATGAACTCTCTCTCCCATGCCTCATCCAAAACCTCCCCTCAATCAGCTCTTTCTCGTCGACGCTGTCTCACCTCATGGTCGCGTCAAGCTTACCCAGTGCAAAAGTCAGGCCCACTCTTTCTAAAAGTAGCTGCTGTTGTCAGCGAGCCACACAATTTTTTTTTAAAAAAATGTTGGTAGTGGACCTGATTTTTGCAGGGCTTTGACCGAAACTCGGCTCTGAGGCGCAGCACACCCTGCCGTCAAGGATCAAACCTAGGCGCTAAAGTAGTGCCCGAATCAAGAGCGTAAGCTGCGCTTACTGGGCTACCTTTGCTTGCTGATCGATTAAAGTATCAGCGCTAACAGGCTTATCTTGAATCACGCGGCAGAGCGGGGTGCGATTAAATAAGTAAAAGTTCCCTTCGCTTTTACCCCCTAAAGCCTCAACTCCAAGCGGCCGACCGTTCAGATACACCAGCCCTTGTGCGAAATCTTGTTGCGTGAGCTTCTGCATCACCACCTGATGAATCGAAGAAAAGCGCTCTGCTTGCAGTCCCGCTAAATTCTCACAAGTAGCCATGGTGTTTGTGGCGATTAACTGCTCGGCAGCCTTGATGACTTTGGCATTCTTCTCTGACCCATGATGATCCAACCCCTTTTGAACACCCCAGTTGACCCCTTGAGCAAGAATGAAACTCACAGGAATTCCCATCCCATAGGCCGCAGCTTGAATACCCATCGCACCCAACTGAGCGAACACATTTGCAAGACTCGCAACACCAGCGACGGCTAAGTTGCCACCGATATTCCCTCCAAATAAAGGCGCAGCTTCTGCCCGCCCTGGCCAGATCTGCCTGCCGTAGCCAAAGCTATCGCTTGTGACGATTGAACGAGCAACGCCTGCAGCCCATAAACCGTAAACGACCGTTGAAGACCACTTTTTTACAATCGCCTTCATTTTTGCTCCGGATAAATCGGTGAGCCCAAGATCTGACGCCTGCTCGTTAGAAAACGCAATATGATAGAACTTGGCTCCGCCCCGAGTGACCGCCCTGCCAGAAGGCTGCGCTGCAACCGCGTGCTTTTCAAACGAAGGGGCAACACTGACGGTCAAGACACTGAGGGTTAACGCAGCACTGAAAAACTTTATCGATAAATTCATGTTTTTTCCTTTTTTTGTTAAATATAACTAATCAAGAAGATTTTTATACATTAATATATTAAAAATGTAAACAATAAATTTATTTTTTTCTATAAATTAAAAAATCCCAAATCAAGTCATATATAATGTCAGTCAGGTTTTTGACGGGAGGAAAAGTATTGACAGTGAGATCCCTGGTTGCCCAAAACACTGTCAGTCTGAGAAAGTGGTTAAGCCGCCAAGCTTTGACATACTTTTCAAGGAGGACGGACTTGACCAACCAGGGATTGCCCGAACACATCATAGGATTAGCAAAAATTGACCATGGGGCGACAAAAGCAAGAAAAAGACAGTTATTACGTGACTCTCAGAGTATCACTGGAAGAAGTGAGCGGACCCTCCTTCGGTGTTTAGCCATAGAATTAAAGGATTTAGAAGCACGGCTGGCATCAGGGAAAGCCATTCTCGCAGGGCGTGGTAGTCCCCCTAAGTACAACATAGAGGCTCTGCTGCCCTTCATTAAGGACATCTGGTTCCCGATGGAGCAAATCTGCGCCAGCCGGATGCACGCGGGGTTGTCTGACTGGTTAACTCATTACCATCATTCCGACCTAACGGATGCTCTGAGGCAGCAGCTCAAGATGATGAGCCCCAGCACTCTGGACCGGGGGCTATCCAAGATCAGGGCGCA
>JAYTHP010000009.1:0-7192 GCA_043732485.1 Oligoflexia bacterium | reverse complement strand
TGCAGGCCGTGATCGGATCCAGGCCTGCCGTCGGTTCGTCGTAAAGAATAATCTCAGGCTCAACGATCAGGACTCTGGCGATCCCTAGCCGTTTTTGCATCCCCCCTGAGAGCTCATTTGGGTACAAGTCTAAGGAATGCTCCAAGCCCACGGCTTGCAAAAGCGGCAGGGCTTTTGCCAAAGCAAGGATTTCCTCGTCGTACCAGCTGTCTTTGTCTGGGGGATCCTCATCGCTCTTCCCCTCACCCCTGCCGCCGCCGCCGGGCCTTTTACGATCAGACTTTTTGCGATGAACAGGCACTAAGCGACGCGTCTCCCGCAGTGGAAAGAGCATATTTTCTCGTACCGTCAGCGAGTCAAACAGCGCATTCTTTTGAAACAACATCCCCACCTGCTCACTGCCCAGCACAATGGTACCTTGATCAGGCGTCATCAGCTGGGCCACCAACTTCAACAATACGCTTTTGCCGCTGCCTGACGGCCCCATCAGCACAATCGACTCCTGCGGCTGAACCGTCAAATGCAAGTCTTTAAAGACCCGCCGTAACTTCCACAAGTCTTGAAAGGCTTTTGCGACTCCCGTTAAGGCAATCATCGGCGCTGCGGCCGCAGCTAAGGTCATTGGCGCGTTCACTGCAGCCTTTCTCCGAGTCGACGCGCCGTCATCGGGTAAAAAACTCCCACCACACCATCAGCACCTCTTGCGCAAGCAGCTTGCGATTCACCGGCGAGGCTAATTTCTTTCGCGCTCTTTGCACCCCTTCCCACTGCTGGTCACGAAAACTCTCCCACCCCCCTGCACTCTGCAAGCGCTCAAGCCACGCCCCCCCAAGACCCACACCACTCCCCCCCTCGCCACCGCTGCCCCCCGCCCGCTGCTGCTGCGCACTGCTGCCTACTAAAGCCGGCGTCAAAGTCAGCGTCAGCTGCCACAAAAACACCTCACACTCGTCGAGCAAAAAGCTCAGACTAGCCGCATCGAGCGACGCCCACTCCAGCACGGCCGCAAAGTGCGCCCCTGGATCCTGCCAAAACGCCCGTACCTGCTGGCGCTGTAGCCTGCTCTTGCCGTCCAAGCCCGCCCAGGCTCGCTTCAAGCTGCCTTGCGAACTCAGCACGATCCCCTGCCGCTCCTCAGGCCTTAAGTCCGCAGGCCCCTGAGTCGTTAACACAGACTCTAACGCCTCAGCCGAAAAACATCGCAGCCGCAGCTGATGACAGCGCGACACCACAGTGGCAAGCAACAGGGCCGGATCCGCTGCCGTGAGTAAAAACACCCAGCCTGCCGGTGGCTCTTCCAGGATCTTGAGCAGCGATTGCGCCGCACTCACCGTCATTTGCTGCGCCTCCTCAAGCAAAATTACCTTGGCATGACTCTGATACGGCGCAAAACCTGCACTCTTTTGCATCTCCCGCAGCTCGTCAATCTTGAGCATCCCACAATCGCCGCTGCCTGCCTCCCCCTCTTCGATTTGTGCGCGCACCAACACTAAATTGACGTCCTGGCTGCCTTGCTGGCCTGCTGCAAACTCGCCCGGGATGCGCGCACAAGCCTGACACACTCCGCACGAGTCTATTTGCGGCAGCGAGGCTTGGGAGGAGGCCGACTGCTCCAATACCACGCCGCTACCGCCCCCTGAAGCCAATCCCCCAGCCTGCTGACATAAAATCCAGCGCGCCAACTGGTACGCCACCTCGCGCTTGCCCACCCCCGCTTGTCCCGTCAATAGAATGACAGGCGGCACACTGCCCTGGCGCAACCACTGCCGCAACCTCTGATGCAGGCCCGAGACAGCGTGATGATAATCCCAATACACCTGATCAGACACGGTGCCTGGCACCACCCCACGGCCACTCCTCGCGCCTGCTCCTGTGCTTGGTTTCCCAGCCGGTGTGGCGCCGCGCGTCATGACGACCGATGACCCAAAGCCGAAGCGGCGCAAGGAAACTCCTGCGGAGCCCTTGAATCAGCGCGCCGCCAAAACTCCGCAAAGCGCAGCCGTAAGGCCCGCTCCACCCGCTGCGCGACACGCTCGGCGCCGTCTTGCCCCACCCGGACGACCATCCAGCGCTCAGGCGCAAGCTGCTTCGCCTTTAAAAAGCCCTGCCTGACCTTTTTTTGAAACAGCAAGCCTTCGTGCTCAAAGCGATTGTGGTCTTGCGCCCGGCGTAAACCCACCTCAGGACTCAGATCTAAAAAAACCACGCCATCAGGCTGCTCACCGCGGGTGGCAAGCTGATTCAACTGACGCACCTGCTCCCACGCCAAGCCCCGGGCATGCCCCTGATACGCCAGCGTAGAATCCGTAAAGCGATCGCACAACACCAGCGCGCCCCTGCGGAGGGCCGGCAAAATCACCCGCTCCAGGTGCTCGACTCGCGCCGTGACCATTAAAAACAGCTCCGTCCACGGGCTCATGTCTCTCGCACTCCCACCCTCCTCGCCAACGGCTGCACGTGCACCATCGTCGTCCGCTGTCGATCCCCACGGCTTCAGCTCGGCAGGCGGGTGTAACACCCACTGGCGAATCTGATCGCCCAGCAGCGTGCCGCCAGGCTCGCGCGTTACCACCACCTCCATCCCGCGCGCGCGGTAAGCTTCCGCAAGGTGCCGAATCAAGGTTGACTTGCCGCAGCCTTCCGTGCCCTCAAACGAGAGAAAAAGGCCTTGCCGAGCGGGATGGCTCAGGCTGCAAGCCAGATGAAGATGATGACGAGCGGCTTTGGTCGGCGCTTTTTTGCCCCGCTGCTCAAGCCAGACTGGACCGCCGCTTTTTTTGCGGCCCTTGAGTGTCTTTTCTGCTTTCGCCTGCACCTTACCCTGCTTTTTACTCTTCATTCGAAGCACACCTCATGACGCAAGATGGCCGCCTGCAAACGCTCGACCTCAGCCAGTCGCGCGCCCTCATCCACCCCGCGCTCCTGGGCCCAGACGTGCGATAACCGCTCCACCCAGGGTTGCCCGTGGTCCTTACGGGCAGCAAAAAGCGGTACCCGTCGCCAGAAGAAATCCTCCAAGTGCATGACCATCTCATACTGCATGGCATAGCGCAGCTGACCCACTAACGCCGGAAAGCCTGCGGGATCTGGCTGGGGGACCTCGTTACCCCTGTCGCCGCTGCCTACCACCCGCCCGTCGTTGAATTGCAGCACCGCAAGCGCGTCGCGCACCCCGTAACGCTTGAGCAACGCCTCGGGGATCGCCTGCTGCGCGAGAGCGCGTGGGGCCTTGCCTCGCACCAGCTGCGGACAGATCATCTCTTTGGTGCGCGCTCGTCGCAAATTTTTGGGAAAATCTGGACTCTTGCGTTGCTTCCACTGCTTCAAAGCAAACGTCACCGCCTCAGCGGCAATCCGGCGATGGGTCGTGTACTTGCCGCCTGCCACCAGCACCACCCCGCCCGGTCCCACGTCCATGTGATGCTCACGACTCACTTTCTGCAAAACTGTGACTGCGGTGGTGGCGCTCGGCAGCTTCTTCGTGTCGCGCCCCATCAGTGGCCTGACCCCGACATAACTGCTTAAAATATCTTGGGCCGAGAGCCCCAGCTCAGGAAAGTAATCTTGCACCATCGCAAGCAAATACTGCACATTTTGCAGATTCACGGTCGCTTTATCGGGATCGCTCAAATGCGGTCCGTCGTCATCATCCGTGGTCCCGACAATCACCACCCCTTCCCCCAGATCCGGCCGCGGAATGACAAACGCGATCCTGCCATCAGTGGGGTGACTCATCACCAAAGCCCCTGGCAACGGGATTCTCTTTAAGGCAAACACCAGGTGCACCCCTTTACTGGGCTGCAACCAGGGCTGCCAATCAGCCGCCAGGCGTTGACCGAGTTCATCGGTCCAAGGCCCTGCACACACCACCGTTTGCCTGGCCTTAAGCGCGAAGCTTGCACGGTCTGATTCGCAGTCGCGTACTACAAACCCCACCACCTGGCCTTGCTCCCATACCGGCGCCACCGCCTCGCAGTAACTGGCGACTTGCGCGCCAAGCTTGGCCGCTGACCTGAGAATGTCAATCACCAGCAAATCATCCCACATCGAGGCGTCATAATAACGGAATCCTCCTTTTAAGCCTGAGGATTTGAGAAAAGGAATCTCAGCGAGCAAGGCCTTGGCCCCCAGCCTGCGATGGAACCCTGGCGCACGAAACAGCGCAAGCAGGTCATAAAACCACATCCCCAAGGAAAGCAGCCAGGCCTTATGCGGCCCGGCTTGAAAAACTGGCATGTAAAACTTCAAAGGCTCCACCCGACTGGGTGCGGTTTTTAAAAGCAGGGCGCGTTCCGCCAGGGCTTCAAACACCAAACCAAACTCATAGTTCTCAAGATAACGCAAGCCCCCATGAATCAGCTTAGAGCTGCGCGAGGAGGTGCCATAAGCAAAATCCTGCCGCTCCACCAGCGCCACCTTCAAACCCCGCGAGGCGGCGTCGCGCGCCACCGCAGCGCCGGTGATCCCGCCCCCTACCACCAGCAAGTCAAACACTTCATTGCGAAAGCGCTCCAGCGTCTGCTGCCTTGAGCCTGCAGAAAATTCTTCCATCACACCCCTCTCCCCCCAGCCCACCTTAGGTTTAATCTCTTTTTGCTTCGCCACCACCAAGACTGGCATCCTTCCACTGCAAACCACAATCTGCCAGCTGCTGGCTTGAGACCTCAGACGGGGCGTCTGACATCAAGCATGTCCCTTTTTGCGTCTTGGGAAACGCAATCACTTCGCGAATCGCCTCCAAGCCACACAAAATCGCAACCAGCCGCTCCACCCCTAAGGCAATGCCGCCATGCGGCGGCGTGCCGTACTGTAAGGCTTCTAAGAAAAAACCAAATTGGGCTTGCGCCTCTTGCGCCGAGAACCCCAACACCCGAAACATCGCAGCTTGCACCTCCGCGCGGTAAATCCGCGAACTGCCGCCACCAATTTCCCAGCCATTGAGCACTAAATCATAGGCCTGCGCTTGCATGTCAGCCAGCTTTTGCCAAGCTTCAGACCCCTCCTCAAAAGCGCCAGGCTCCGCACTCAGTAAATCTGCTAGGCACTCCTCACGCGGAGCAGTAAACGGATGGTGACAAGCATAAAAGCGCCGCTCACTGGCGTCCCACTCCAACAACGGAAAGTGCGTGACCCATAAAAAGGCAAACGGCCTGGCATCACGTCGCTCCTGTAAGACCTTAAATTTCTTCACGAGCAGCAACCGCAAAGCCCCTAACACCTCACACACGCGCTTAGGCTCGCCGCCCGCCACCAGCAAAGCACAATCGCCCGCCCCCAGGTGCAAGCGCTGCTGCAAGCCTGCCGCTTGGGCGGCCGATAAATACTTACTCAAGGCCGATTGTAAGCTGCCATCTGCTAGACACTTCACTGACACTAAGCCCGAAGCCCCCAAAAGCTTCGCTTCTGCCTGCCACTCCTCGAGATCCTTGCGCGAGCACGCCCCAACCTCGGCGGTAATCACCAGCGCCCGAATCGCCTTGCACCCTTGAAACCCCGGAAAAGTGCATTCTTGCAACACCTCCCCGACGTCTTGCAACTCACAACCCAGCCGCACATCGGGCTTATCCGAACCAAAGCGCTCCATCGCCTCTTGATAGGTCATGCGAGGAAAAGGCCGCTGCAACTCCACCCCCAAAACCGCCTGCCACAGCTGAGCCATCATCCCTTCGATCATCACCCTCAGCGGCTCTTCGCCGTAAAAACTGGCTTCAATATCAATCTGAGTGAACTCCAGTTGCCGATCCGCCCGTAAGTTTTCATCACGAAAACAGCGAGCAATTTGAAAATAGCGATCCATCCCGGCGATCATCAGCAGCTGCTTTAAGGTCTGCGGCGATTGCGGCAAGGCATACATCTTTTGTGGGGTAAAGCGACTCGGCACCAGAAAATCACGCGCCCCCTCCGGCGTGGACTTATACAAAATCGGGGTCTCGACCTCGATAAACCCCTCCCGGTCTAAAAAACCCCGCACGGCTTTCAAAGCCTGATGCCGCATCTGCAAGTTCTTTTGCAACGAAGGCCGCCGCAAATCAAGATAGCGGTATTTCAGGCGCAACGCGTCGGCCACCTCCATCCCCTCTTGGATCACAAAAGGAGTGGTTTTTGCCTCCGAAAAGACCTGCAAATGATCGCAAATCACCTCGACTTGCCCCGTGTCCCGCTTCACGTTGCCCATGCCCTCAGGCCTAGCTCGCACCGTGCCCCGCGCGCCAATCACGAACTCCAGCCCGAGACTGAGTGCAAGCTGGAACAACTCGCCTTTTTGATGATGCGGATCAAACACCAGTTGGGTCACGCCATAGCGATCCCGCAGGTCGACAAACATCAACCCCCCTAAGTTGCGCGACTTGGCGACCCAACCGCATAAGGTCACCGTTTGCCCCAGATGAGAAGACCGCAATTCACCGCACGTATGCGTCCGAAAGGTTGCTGACATATCCTCTATCCTAGCATTCGCAAAAACTCCGCGCAATGCTTAGTCGTCACGGCCTAAAGCAAGGAACGCGAGCGGCGCGCTCAAACAGCGCATCAACCCCGGGGGTAGGAGGTATGCGGGGATCATAGAAGATCATAGAAGATCATAGAAGATTAGGGAAGATCAGGGAGACGCAGCAAAATCAGTCGCCCGCCACGACCCGGATTCACAGGGGGACCACCCGCAACCAAACGAGCAGGGGAAAAACCCACGAACTCCGCGACAAATAGAAGATTAAATCGATCAACTATCATCCCCGCCTTTAGACTGTGCGACCAGCCAGCCTTTGCCTGACACCGTCAGCCAGGGCGAGAAATAAAGCGGTACGGAAGCATGGGGCTCAAGTAAGCCTGCCAACGATTGCAGCACGAACGACCAGCACCTCTTCACTCCGCCTCCTCTTGACCGCCCCACCGGAAAACCTCTCGTCGCCGCTAATCGGTCCCACCCAACGTCACTTGGTTCAGCTCACACCCACTCGTGCCTGACGACTGAAAGAAGGCCTTGAAGTAGATCTGGCTTAAGGTCCCAAACGAGGCGACGTTGGTATTGACGACAGTCGCAGCGTTGGCCGTGGCCGTCGTGCCGCCTGCGGTGGCCCAGGCAGAACCGTTCCAGTACATCCAGGGGCCCGAGCTGCTGGAACCGATATTATATAACACCCCACTTGCACACCCCCCTGAGCCCAACGTCTGCAAGAACGAACTGAGGTTGTAA
>JAYTHP010000008.1:0-2100 GCA_043732485.1 Oligoflexia bacterium | reverse complement strand
TTTGTACGCGCAGCAGGTTGACTTAGAGGGCGGTCAAGGAGGCAGTGCTGGTCGGTGGGGCGGCAAGCTTACAATGGATTTGCAGGGTGGGGAGGGTTTTGGGCTGGCGCGGATGCACGACTATTTTTCGGGGACGCACTCGGTGCGAAGCTATAAAGAGCGGCGTAATGGCTTGCTAGTGAGGGATGATTCGTCGAAGTTTTCTGCGTGGTTGGCCAATGGCTCACTCTCACCGCGGACGATCTATTTTGAGCTTAAAAACTATGAAGCTGAGTGGGGCGCCAATGATTCCACTTATTGGCTGATTTTTGAGCTGTTGTGGCGGGATTATTTTAAGTTTTTAGCGGCTAAGTCCGGTGCTGCGTTTTTCAAGCGCTCGGGTCTTTTGGGTTCCCAGGCGTCGTGGGCGCAAGACTCCAAACGCTTCCAAGCCTGGTGCCAGGGTGAGACTGGGGTAGACTGGATTGATGCTCATAACCGCGAGCTTTTGCTGACAGGCTGGATGTCCAACCGCGGCAGGCAGAATGTGGCAAGCTATTTGGCAAAAGTCGAGCGTATTGATTGGACGTGGGGTGCGCAGTGGTTTGCAGAAAATCTGATTGATCTCGATGTGGAGAGTAATTGGGGTAATTGGCTTTACTTGGCCGGGGTGGGCACGGATCCTCGCGATCGCCTTTTTAACGCGGACAAGCAAGCCCAGCAGTACGATCCTGATCATGCTTACCGCAATCAGTGGCTAAAGCGGCGGGAGGAGGGGGCAAAATAAGGTGTGACGGTTACCTCCTTACTTTTGCTTGGGCCGTCCCCCACCATTGATCAGCGCTTTTTCGCTTGAGGCCATTAAATAGTCAAATTCAGCAAACTGCAGTTGCTGTTGGCTGCGGCTAAGATTGCGCAACGACTCTCTCAGGTCGACCAGGCTACCTTGATAGCTAAAATAACGCTTCTTGGCCGTCTGAAAGGATTTCACAGCAAGCGACACTTCCTGGGTGAGGCTGTTGATGCGCAGCTGCGAGGACTCTCTTTTTTTGCTCAAGGCGAGGTTGGCGGCATGGACATTCAGCTTGGTGCCTTCCAGCTGGTTGCTTTTTGCTAAAAAGTTGGCCTGCGCGCTTTCGACTTGCGCTTTGACCCGGAAACCTTCAAAAAGTGGAATCACGATACCCACTGCAAGCGAGTAATTGGAGCGCGGCACGCCAGCCCAGGTATCGGCGATGTAACCGTAGCCTGCCACTCCCATCAGCTTGGGATAATGATCATCAAAAGCCAAGTCTTTTTCTTTCAAGGAGAGCTGGAGCCTGGCGCTTGCTTGGCGCAGATAAGGACTTTGTTCGCTGGCTTCTTCAGCTCCGGCTTGCTCTGCAAGCGTGCTGGCTTGAAATTCCTTGATCAGCGCCGCACCCATTTCCGGGCAGCTCACCAGTGCGCTGGCCCCCAAACCGGTCAGTAACATCAGGCGCTTGAGCTCAATTTCTTGTTTTTTCTCGGCGTCAAAGAAAATGGTTTCAAGTTCTGCGACTTGCGATTCTGCCAGGTACTGCTCGACCACCGAGCGCTGACTGGACTTGACAAAACGCTGAACTTCGCGCTCAATCACTTTGGCTTCGGTGGCGAGTTCCTGAAAGAGCTGAGTGATTTTGCGATCACGGGCGCAAGCGTAATAGGATTCTAGCGCGTTTTGCAAGACGGGCACTTCGGTGGCTTGGGTATCTGCTTGAGCAGCCACCACGTGACTTTGGGCCACGGCTATTTGGTCACCCGTTCGACCAAAATCCCACAGCGTTTGCTTCACAATCAGTCCCGCAGCAGGTCCTCGATGAAAAGGGGAGACCACGATCCCTTCGACCCCGGTTGCCGCAGTCGATCCGGGAAGTCCCTGTGCCACCATGGCTTGGGCACTAAGCTGCGGATAGTAAACCGAGGCTGCAACCGTGATCTTTTCCTCTTGGGCGTATTCGTTCAACCGGGCGGCCAGCATCTCGGGGTGATGCGCGAGGGCATGCGTGATGACCTCTTGGAGCGACACCGGGCTTGCAACGCTTGCCACCGCCGCGGGGGGGGTGATGCTCGTGGTGAGCATGGCCAAGAGCCCGCAGGCGC
>JAYTHP010000007.1:0-20200 GCA_043732485.1 Oligoflexia bacterium | reverse complement strand
TCACCATAATAACCCCCTCAATAACCCCACCATAGCCCAATCGATAAGAGGATCCCAAAAAAAGAATGCAACGCTGCTGCTAACCCCAACCACTCATTCTTGCTCGGGCTGTCTGGGAAATAAAAAATCTGCCACATCAGAAACAAGGCAAGAGGAAAACTCAGCCACGGCAACCCAAAAGCCGCCCATGAATCCTGCCACCACCAACCCGCTTGCAACAAAAAAGGCGCCAAGAGGCAAAAAAGAATCTCGCTGACCGCAAAACGCTCCCCGAAACGCACGGCTAAGGTTTTTTTTGCCACTAAAACATCGGTTTTGGCATCCCGCCAGTGGTTAATGGCAATTAAAACGGTCGCCAAGAACCCCACCTGCAACCCCCCCAGCCAGGTGACCGATGACCACACATGGGAGTGCAAAAAGAAAATACCTGCCACAGGGACTAAGCCAAAGAAGATTAAGACAAACAGCTCACCTAAGCCTAAGTAAGCAATCGGGAAAGGTCCGCCGGTGTAGCCGTAACCTGCAGCAAGCGAGGCCGCCCCAATCAAGACAATCGGCCACCCCCCGGCTAGAATCAGCGGCCCACTGCCCAGCACCGCCAAGCCGAAAAACCCGATCCCCAAACCCCAGACTTGCTTTTCCGTCAGCCAACCACTTTGCGTGGCGCGCCTTGGCCCCAAACGCTGCGCCGTGTCAGCGCCCTTCTTAAAGTCCAAAGCATCGTTAATCAGGTTAGTGGCAATTTGAATCGCCAGGCTGCAAAACAGCGCCCAACCCACCAAATCCCCGCGAAAAGCGAAACCTGAGTGCACGGCAAGCGCTGACCCCACACTTAAAGGAACCCAAGCTGCCGTTAATGTTTTCGGACGAGATGCCAAAAAAAGCGCTTTTAAAGCATGCAACACTTCTTCAGTTTGTCTGTTTCTGCGCGCTAAGGCAACCGCTGAAATTGGCTAAAATTGGGTTTTCTTTTCTCTAAGAAGGCTTTTTGCCCCTCTTTGGCTTCTTCTGATAAATAATACAATAGTGTTGCGTTACCCGCTAAATCCAAAAGCCCCATCTGACCATCACAATCGGCATTCAGCGACGCCTTCAAACATCTCAAGGCAAGCGGTGAATGCTCCAGCATCTCTAGACACCATTGCACCGTGACCGCCTCTAACTGCTCATAAGGCACCACGTGATTCACCAGACCCATTTCTAAGGCTTGCTGCGCACTGTACTGGCGACACAAAAACCAAATCTCCCTGGCCTTCTTCTGACCCACAATCCTGGCCAGATAGCTGCTGCCTAGCCCCCCATCAAACGAGCCGACCCTCGGGCCCGTCTGACCAAAGCGCGAATGCTCAGCGGCAATCGTCAGATCGCAGACCACCTGCAAAACATGCCCGCCACCGATGGCATAGCCAGCGACCATCGCCACCACGGGCTTAGGGAGCGAGCGAATTTTTTTCTGTAAATCCAGCACGTTCAGTCTTGCCACTCCGTCGCCCCCAACATAACCGCCATGACCGCGGACTTTTTGATCCCCCCCGGAGCAAAAGGCATCGCGCCCTTCGCCGGTTAAAATCACCACACCCACGCCTTGCGCGTCGCGGCAATAATCAAAGGCCGCCATCAGCTCGGTAACCGTTTCCGGACGAAAGGCGTTACGCACGTGCGGGCGATTGATCACCACTTTGGCAATGCCCTCAACACTCACTTCGAGTCGAATATCTTGGAAATCTTTCACGGACTTCCATTCCGGGATTTCCTTTTTCTTGGTGTCGGTCTTAGCGTCACTCTTACCCTCGGCAGCCAGGAGACTTTCTGCCCCCTGCGCGGAAACACTCACACTCGGGGACACAAGAGACGAAGCAGCATCAAGTTGCGGATCCATGAATGATTTTCTCCAAAAATAGGGCAATTATTTTTTTCCACTCCTCGGAGCGCTCCCAGGGAATGCGGTGCCCGGCTTGACTTATAGCAAACCCCTGGAGATTTGTATGCCCTTTCAGCAGACTTTCTAAGATTTTTTTAAACTTGAGATCCTGCTCTCCCACCAGCCACAGCAGCGGAGGCTTACCAGCCTGCGCCAGAAACGGCCTAAAATCCTCTTGGCAACCCAAGGAACAGGCCGTTAAAGCCTCAGCAAGCCGCGCTTTGCAAAAATCGGCTTCCCGCCTGACGGGAGCATGCACTCCTGAGTCTACTAAAGTGGCCTGCTGGTCCCAAACGCCTAGAAACTGATCCCACGGAAGCGTGCGCAATTGTTTGGCCCACCGCTGATCGTCACGCAGCCTGGCGGCGCGCACCTCCTCTTGCTCTAGCCCTGGGTGAACGGAGATCAAAATCGCCGCACTCCACAGCAGTGGCGGCGCTGAAGCCAGAGCATGCAGTGCCACGCGCCCTCCAAAGGAATACCCCAGAAGCACGCGGAAGTGGGGGTGCTTCCGCGGCAAGTTCTCCTTGCTGAGATTTTCAAGCGCCTTTTGATTCACCTGCTCAGCTAAACCCTGGAGACTACTCAGATCCCAGCGCGATTGCGCTTGAAAGTAATCTAGATCCACCACCTGACAATCCACTTTTGCCTGGGCTTGCCCCGAAAATGGCACCCGCAACTCCAGATTCAACTCCGGCCAAAATTGTGCTAACCCCAAAAAACCCGGCAAACGGTAAAGCGTGACACGGGAAGCATCATCATCAGCGCCAGCGGCCTTCACCCCCCCTAACGCCCCAGCAAAACTACTCACCGGATGCGCCTTTGTGCCAAGAGTTGCTGCAATAATTGCTCTTTTTTTTGCCCCAAGCGCTCAGTTGCTGCTCCCTCAGGTAGCAGCTCGATAATCACGGGGCCTGCAGGCAGGGATAAGGGCCCCTGAGGGACTGATTCCAGCGCCAAATAATCGAGCCGCCAGAACTTTGCCCAGTCCTGGAAGCGCAAGTCATGCTGATTTAACATTGAGGCATAAGGAAACAAGCGCGAAAAGATCTGCCCGCCCTGGTTGTTGATAATTACTAAGCGAAGCGAGACCTGCTGCATTTTCGCAAGCACCCAGGGTGCCGCTAGATCGTACAAAACCGTGAGATCGCCTAAAAAAGCCCAAGCTTCCGCCGTCCCATCAGGCGCAAAACCAAAAAAAGTCGACACCTGCCCATCAATACCATTGAGCCCGCGCACGGCTGCCACTTGCGCCAAAGGTTTACGCAGGTAAAGCCCATCCCACTCACGCACGGCCAAGCTATTGCCTAGGAAAAGGTGTGCGGAATCAGGCAGCTTACTCCCCAGGCTAGCCATCATCGCAGGCTCCGATTGAGGCTCTTGAGCTAAAAGCGCTTGCTGGCCTAACCACCACTCCTGATCAAAGGCCCGCAAGCGACTGAGCACCTGCTGCCCCTCACGACGCTCCCCCCATTGCCGCAGCCCCTGCGCCTGGAGATGGACTTGCAGCCTGGAGCGAAAAAGCGCGAGCAGAGTAAAAAACCGCTCTTGCGTGTGAGCCCAAGAGGGCCAAGCGGGGAGGAGCTCCGTTGTTGTTGCTGTCAAGAGGAGTTGCGGCGCAAAGGAAGGCCTCGCTAACCCTGAAAATCCCCGGGCGCTTAAGGAAAGCACCGGGAGCCCCGCATAGGCTACACTTTCAAGATCCCGCCAAAACCGTAAGGTCGGCACCCCGCCAATCCTGAGCACGCTCCCCACCGGATAGCCTAAAGCACCCGCCCACTGCATAAAAGTCTCTCCCCCTTGCAGCATCACGGGAGGCAGCTCAGAGCCAGGGCCAGTCTCAGTTTGCTCACCGCTTGCGGCCAAGAAAACATCTCGCAAGCCCGACGTGCTCTCAAGAAACACAGGAAGCGCGCAGCTTTTGAGGAAATCAGCCACGGCGCTTCGAGCTTCAGGCGGCAATCCTCCCACGATGATCCAAGGGAAGGTGGCTTGTGCCAAAAACGCGTCCATCTCAGCTAACGCCTGATGATCGCTTAAAGACCTTGTTCCAGAGGCTTCAGGCTGCTCTCGTTGTTGCCTGAAACCCACCTCAGCCCAAGCAGCTTGGCAGTAACTAGGCGTTAGGCCCTTATCCCCCAACGGCTCATCCAGACACACATTCAAATGCACCGGCAAGCCTGGCAGCGCTTCGGGCAAGGGACCCAGAGGCTGCGAACTCGTAAAAACTAGCTCTTCAAAGGCCAGATCATATGTGGCTGCGACATAATGAGAAAACAAGCCTACTTGCTCTGCCACTTGTGGCGCCCCTTGCCCTCGGTAACGCCTCGGTCGATCCGCGGACACCACCACCAGCGGCAATCCGCTATAAAAAGCCTCCATAACGGCAGGCAGCAGTTCGGCAACGGCTGTGCCTGAGGTGGTCAGCACGGCCACCGGTTGCCCGCCCCGTTCGTTGGCTGCCATCATTTTCCCTAAGGCAAAAAAAGCAGCCGATCGCTCTTCGAAGAAATAAAAGACTTGAAAACTTTCAGGCACGCACTCCAAAAAACCTACCCACGGGGCGTTACGCGCACCAGGGCACACGCAGAGGGTCTGCACCCCCCAGCGCTTCAGCTGAGCAAACAGCTCTACGGTGGCCCGGGTATTTAACGTGACAGGCACGCTCTGACTCACGCTTCCCCCACGACTGCCAGATCACTAGCCGACTCGAGCAAAGAGCCACTGAGCTTCATCAGTTGCTCCACTGCGCGCCGCTTCAACGCAAGCTCGGCCCACTCGGCTTGTAAGTCACTGGTTGCAATCACGCCGCACCCTGAGCCAATTCTTATCCGCCCTTGCTCCCACGCAAGCTGGCGAATACTCACCAAACAAGCCCAGTGACCTTGCGACGGCGATGCGGTAGGCGGCGCTTGGGTCATATTAGATAGCTGGACTGTGGGCCAGATCACCCCAAACGGTGCGCCAAAGCGATCTCTTTTTTGATCCGCTGGTGCCTGGGCGTCTTGGACTTGCAGCCAGTGCAGCCCGGCTTCTTTCGGGTAAGCCCCGAGCGCCGGGGTAGGATGCAAGGCCTTGACCCACGCCTCAAACTGCTGCGACGAGTCCTGGTGCGCAACGACCTCAGACTTTGCGGTAGGGCTGGAGGACCTATCACCTGCATCAAGCAGTGGCTCAAAAAAGAGTGGCGTGAAAAGGTGACTCATGGTCGGTAAATGGAGTACCTGGCGCTCGCCTTGCACCACCTGACCGTCTGCAATCAAGCCGGCCTGGATTGCTTGACCCACCGCAGCCTGAATGCCCTCGACCACGACAGCGTGCTCGAGTTGCTCTTTCGCTAAGAGTAACAGCGGGTGCTTGCGGGATGGGGACTCCGAAGTAGCGGCTGGAAGGCCAGCATTGCGAGCCGTCGCCATGGTACCTGCTAAGGCCATCAATTCTATCCTTCCCTCGCCGCCGCTCCCACAATCGCTTGTGGCAACAGACTGCGGCTGCTTGTGAGATTTCAGGAATAAAAACTCAGGTGTCGCCCCAAGCCAACCTTGCTGCTGGTTCCAGTAGCCGTAGAGAAAAAAAGGGAAACCTTGGGTAGAGATTAGCAGATTTTCTAACGCTCGCGCAAGGTGCATCTGATTCCAAGGCGCATGCATCACCTGGAATGCAACAAGTACCGCTTTTCTTAAGCGCTGGCTTGCCAACTGCTGCTGCAAGCTCGCAAAAATAGCAGAAAAATGCTCAAATCCTGGCTGAATCCATGGACTCAACCCCTCTAGACTCGGCTCCGGTTGCGTCCTCTTGATCCACTCTGCCAAGCTCGATTGCCACTCCACCAGATCGCACTCTTTCGAGTATTGAAAGATCACCCAAGGCGCCTGCGCATTCAAAAAAAAATCGGGCAAGTAAAAGCATAAGCGGTCTTGAGGAGGCCGCTCCGCCCAAGAGGCTTGACCCCAGCCCAGCGTTATGGTTTCGTGCAGGTTTTTTCTTTCAAAAAAGAGCGCGCCCGAGGCAAAAAAGGCCTCAAAAGGGAAACTTTCCCACAGGTTCATAGTTCTAAGGGTAGCTGATCTCAGACAGAATTGCAAAAAAACCCGCTACCCGCCTCCTGCTTTCTGGCGTTCGAGCTTCACGACTTTTACCTGCCCCACTTTACAATTGCGTGATCTCGGCAAACCAGATAACTTAAGAGAGATCATGAACCAATTTCCAAGCTTTCAGAGCCTCCCCAAGCCCTTTATGCTGATAGCTGGGCCGTGTGCCATTGAATCCTATGATCTCTTTCGGGAAATCGCCTTACACGTCAAAAAATGGGGTGCCACCGCTTTAAGAGGTGGCGTCTTTAAAATGCGGACCAACGCCCACGCTTTTCAGGGACTAGGGGAAGAGGCCTTAGAAATCGTGCAAGCGGTCAAACAAGAAGTACAATTGCCGTTTGTTTGTGAAATTACTGATCCTCGGCAACTTAAGGCACTCTCCAAAGTGGTTGACGTCTTTCAAGTGGGCGCAAGAAACATGCACAATTACGAATTACTTAAGGAATTAGGCAAACAGCCCAAGCCGGTCCTCCTCAAACGCGGTCTTGCAGCTTATCTTGACGAGCTGCTGGCAGCTACCCACTATATTTTGCAAAGCGGTCAGCCGCAAATCATGTTGTGTGAGCGGGGCATTCGCACCTTTGAGCGGGCGATGCGAAACACCTTAGATCTGGCGGCCGTTCCCTACTTAAAGCACCGCTGCAGCTTTCCCGTACTCGTGGATCCGAGTCATGGCACAGGCCTACGCGAATGCGTGATCCCGATGAGTCTTGCTGCTGCGGCGGCCGGGGCGGACGGCCTCATGGTGGAAGTTCACCCCAGGCCAGCCAAGGCACTTTCAGACGGCCCACAGGCCTTAACGCTTGAGGATTTCTCGGAGCTTACCCCCAAAGTTTTGCGGGTCTTAAGATCCCTCTTACCCGAAGAACCCTCCTCCCCGCAGGACCAAGGCGAGCAAGCCGTCCCGCAGGCGTTGGCTCCGCTAGCAACAGCGCGCTGAGGAAGAAACAAAGGGAGCAACTCTCATGGAGCAAACAAAAAAACAAGAAAACCAGCAGCTTTTTTCAGCCAAAAGGCCTGAGTCGATTCAAAGTATGTTTTCAAGCATTGCTAGTCGCTATGACCTGATGAATAGCCTTTTGTCCTTTGGTATTCATGCGTCTTGGAAGAAAAAACTGGTTCAGGCAAGTGGCGTGAACGACCCCAAGCGTCGGGGGTTAAGGATTCTTGATTGTGCCACCGGAACCGGTGATTTGGCTTTTTTCTTTGAGCACCAAGCCCATGAACCTGCAGCGATTGTTGGTAGCGACTTTTGTGAGCCGATGCTGGCAATTGCCAGGCAAAAGGCCTTAAAACATCACTCAAAAGTGCGTTTTGAGCAAGGCGATGTCACGCAGTTGCCTTACGAATCAAAGCTTTTTGATGTCGCTTCGATTTCTTTTGGTATCCGCAATGTTTCCGATCCAAGTGGGGGGCTTAGTGAGCTCGCCCGCGTGGTGCGGCCCGCAGGCAAGGTGTTGATTCTGGAGTTTGGCCAGCCCCGCTCGCGCCTCCTCAAAAAGCTGTTCACCCTTTACTCTAACTTCTTTATCTCCAAGCTAGCAGGCTTAATCAGTGGTCAACCCCAAGCCTACCGTTACTTACAAGACTCTTCAGCGCTCTTCCCGTGTGGCCAGGACTTTTTGAATCTCGCACTTGCCACCGGGAGGTTTAGCAGCACGCAGTTTTTACCGTTACAAGGCGGGATTGCCTACCTCTATTGCCTGACCGTTAAACCTTGAAGTCGCACGAGGACCAATACCTGATAAAATAAATCAGTTATTTCGGTGCTTTTGCCCCACTCTGAGCCTCCTCACTCGACTCAAGCGGCTCAAAACTAGCGAAAAAAGAGGATCCTCCCTGCCACCTTACTTTGCTCCCGAAAAAAATTTGCGAATAATCATAAAAAAATAGACTTTTGATGTCATTAGAAATAGCTTCTGGCTCATGCTCTATGCTCAGCGATTCATTTGTGCCAGACCCACCCTATTTTCCCCCCTCCATCCCCCGCGGGTTCAGTCACCTGCTCCCACTCCAGCCCGCCGCTTCTGGCTGGGCTCAAGCCCCCGCCGCTCCCGACAGCTCGGCTCCAAGTTACTTGTGTTCGTTCTGCTTACGGGTCTCCCCCCTCTCCTACCCTCTGCTTGGGCCTTCAATGAGCTGCCCCAGTGCGAGGCCTTGGAGGGCCTGGCGGCGCTCGCTGGAAAAACCAGTACCCAACAAGCTGAAGCCGAAAACTATTGCACACTGATGACGGCGATCCATCAGGGGTTTTTTAAGGATTTTATCACCCTTGCCGAATTTCACCAGTCAGAAGGCGAAAAAATTATTCGTTTTTTGACTAACATAAAAAAATCCTACGCTTTTTGGCGCATGGCAGCCACGAAGCTGCAGCCGGACCCGCTTTTTATTCACCCGCGGGTGAACTTTTTTCAAAAAATCACACTGATCCTCTACGTCTACCCGGATGACGACCTCATTCTCACGCAATTGAATCAGCCGTTTGCCAGCGGCTCGTACAAAAAAATATTTCCTGCGGTACGCTTTCAGTACCGTCAGCACCGCATTGAGCATCTCGAGCAGTACACGGTGCAGAAGTTCAACGCTCGAGGCAACTTAGCAAGCGCTTCTGCTATCACCGAAAAGGAAGCGCAGGCCGACTTGGAGATGGAGTTGCTGGTGCAAGAGAAGATCCAAAAAAACTACCAACTCTTGGCGCCTAACCTTTTTTATCCACCCTTCTTGGCTTACGCCGACCCACTGAACGACCGCGTTCATCAGCGACTGCTAGTCCAAAGGCGTTACGATATGGACCTGCAGGGCTATCGTCATCTCAGACGCGCCAGAAGCCAGAGCGCTTCCTCGTCCTCGTTAACCGCCTCAATGTCGTTATCGTCCGAGTTATCAGCCGCTGCCCTTTTATCCCCCTCCCCCGTTCAAGACCCAGAAGCAGAAGACCCGCTGTCGCACCCATCCAACCCCCCGCTGCACTTGCCGCAGCCCGGTTCGCAGCTCGAGAGCGTGCGCTCGTTTTCTTTGATTTATCAGCTGAGCACCGGTCTCAAGTACTTGCACGCAGCCGGCCTGGTGCACTCCGATCTCAAGCCGGGCAATATCCTCATCAATTTACACCCCTTTGAAGCCACGATTGCCGACTTCAATACTAGCTTTTTCCCCCTCTTTGAGCCGCAAAAAAGATCGTCAGCGACCTGTGAATCGCCCGAAATGGTCGAAAATGACCTCGAGAACAATCTCTTGCCGCCCCTGCCGCAGCTTCCACCCCTTCACCCGGTGCAAAGAACCCAGTACTTTCAAAAACGTGATATTTATGCGCTAGGTTTAATCGCGCTGCAGGAAAAAGATCCCTTTCGCGCAACTAACCCTTTTCAAGCGTGCTTTCCCCACTGGAATCATACCGTTGGCTATGCCAAGTGGGGTCGCTATGGACAGTGCGTCTTGCAATTTGCCCGGCAACTGGAGACGACCGTCAAGGCCATTGCGCGCGAAAAGTGCGCTTTTGAAATCGAGGCCTTCAAACCTAACGCATCATCTCCCCCACAGGCCCTCCAGATTCAAGAATGCTCGTATTTTCGCATCGTGTCACAGTGCCTGTCGGTAGATCCCATGGCTCGACCGACAGCGCAAGAAATTGCCGATGCCTTTGTCTTTTTTGTCCAAGGGCCACAAAAACACAGCACTCAGTAAACTCGCAAGGGAGTGTGAGCGTTGCTAAAACCCTTGCCGCTCTCTCACTCGTCTCAACTCCGAATCGCCCTTACTTTTTTTGCTTTAACCAGGAGTCTTTGAGTGAAATCGTGCGATTTAAGACTAACTTTTCTGGCTTGGAATCCCAGCGATCCACGCAAAAGTAGCCCTGTCGCTCAAACTGAAACCGCGCCTCTGGCTGCGCCTCAAGCAGATGGGCCTCAACCTTACAGTGGGTGAGCACCTCAAGCGAGGCAGGATTGAGCTCGGTCATAAAGTCGATATCACCCAAGCCCGGCATGGCAACACGAAACAAGCGATCATAGAGCCGCACTTCAGCCTCTTGGGCATGAGCCACTGAAACCCAGTGCAAAGTGGCTTTGACTTTTCTGCCATCTTTAGTGCCGCCATGACTTTCAGGGTCATAAGTACAGCGCACTTCGCTCACCACGCCGGTTTGCGGATCTTTCTTAAAGTCCACGCAGCGAATACAGTAGGCCCCCCGCAAACGCACTTCCTGTCCTGGCGCTAAGCGGTAAAATCCCGACACCGGGACTTCCTGAAAATCCTCCTGCTCAATCCAGACTTCGCGGGTAAAAGGCACGCTGCGAACTCCGCGCTCCGCATGCAACGGGTGCCGCGGTAAGCTAAACTGCTCCACCTGACCCTTAGGGTAATTCTCAATCACCACCCGCAGGGGACGTAAAACAGCCATCGTGCGCGATGACGTGTGATCCAGGTCTTCGCGGATACACGCTTCCAGCGTCGACACCTCAATACAATTTTCCTTCTTCGTCACGCCCACGCGAACGCAAAACTCACGAATCGCAGCAGGCGTCACTCCGCGACGGCGCAGACCCTGCAGGGTCGGTAGCCGCGGGTCATCCCAGCCTCGCACCTTCTGCTCGCTCACGAGGCTTAACAGCTTACGCTTGCTCATCACCGTGTAATCTAAGTTCAAACGCGAAAATTCAATCTGCTGCGGGTGGCACGGCGTCTTAAGTGTGGTTAAAAACCAGTCATAAAGCGGCCGATGATCCTCAAACTCCAGGGTACATAGCGAATGAGTGATCCCCTCTAACATATCCGACAGGGCGTGCGCATAGTCGTACATCGGGTACAAACACCACTCGTCGTGGGTGCGGTGATGGGTCGCCTTCTTAATGCGATAAAGCGCCGGGTCGCGCAAATTGAGGTTAGGCGCGCTCATGTCAATTTTTGCCCGCAAAATATGCGTCCCTTCGGCAAACTGACCCTGCTTCATCGCGTGGAAAAGTTCTAAATTCTCAGCCACCGAACGCTCGCGGTAAGGACTGTTTTTGCCAGGCTCCGTCAGCGTGCCGCGATCCCTGCGCACCTCTTCGGCAGACAAACTGCAGACGTAGGCCTTGTGATTTTGGATCAGTTCCAGCGCAAAATCAAAGAGCTGTGGGAAATAGTCCGACGCATAGCACAAGCGATCCCAGGTAAACCCCAGCCAACGGACGTCCTCTTGGATAGCATCAACATACTGTTGATCTTCTTTGACGGGATTAGTGTCATCAAACCGCAAATGGCACTGCCCTTGAAACTCGGCTGCCAAGCCAAAGTTAAGGCAAATCGACTTCGCGTGCCCCATATGCAAAAAGCCATTGGGCTCCGGCGGGAAACGGGTCTTAAGCCCCCCCGCAGCAAGCTTGCCTGACGCCTGATCTTCTTGAATCTTAGCCTTAATGAAGTGTTCCACAGCCATCTTTAAGCGATTACACGCCCTAGTTGCGAAAGGCAAGCACGCAAAAAAGTGGCCCGCTCATTTTTAATGGAACACCAGTGAGGGCAGCGCGTTTTCTCCCCCGCCCAGTAAGCCCTCTGCGATCACCTTTCTGAGCAAAGAGCCTAGAAACACTAAGCGAAACACCACCGCCGGATCGACCTCCGCAGGCAGCGCTTGACACGCAAGGAGTGCCCCTAAACCCTCCCCGCGTGCCTGGCGTTCCAGCTGCAGGTACTCAATCCACTCCTCCAGCTGACTGGGCACTTTTAGTGCCTGCTGACACATCGTCAGCACCTGCGGGATAGTGGTGCTCCTGATCCATGCACTTTGCCCGTAAGAGACCGCCTCCAGTTTCTGCAAGGATTCCTTTAAGGCTGCAAACGCTTGCTGATTTTTCTGAATCAAGCCGCGGGTCTCTACTAATTGCTGCGGGGCGTGTTGCGACAGTAAGCGTGCCTTCAAGCGATCGCTAATCGGTGAGAGCTCAATAAAATCCAAGTATCCCAGGCCATTTTCAATGATCGCCAAATCGGTTTCAAAGCCCTGATAGCCGCCTTGTAAGATCGCCACCACCGCCGCCTGAGGATCAAGTTGGGTCAGCAAGAAGGTGATCTCTTCATGCAGCTGCGCTAGCTCCTGCAACCCCCCCTGTAAGCTCACGTCGGGATGAATGCCTAAGCGATTGAGGATCTCAAGCAGAGTCTGGGAGCGCTGCCATTTTTCTTGTAACAGCAAGCCTAAGTCCGCAAAACTGCCGGGAGTTTGCGCAAAAACTGCTCTTTTTTCGAGCCCCAGGGAGCTCAGCAGGACGGAACTCCAGGCCTTTAACTGCACCTCGCTAGCCTCATTTAAGAACCGCACTAGAGCGGCGGTGTAATCGGTGACAGGCGAGGCAAAGGCCTGCTGCATCTGTTGCGACCATTCAAACACCTGCTCGGCCGACTCAAAATCGGTATCAATCCCTTGAAAAAGCGGCCCAAAGATTTTTGAAAACTCCTGGTTTTTTTCAAAAGCCTTGGATTGGTCAATAAAATTAGCCCACTCGTGTAATCGCTCAGAAATCTCAAGCGGCGTTTCCTTAATCTTCGCGCGCGGACCCAGGTTCTCGCGCAACAGCTCGCGGTAACGCGCCATCGCAGCGAGATAAGGATTTTGCAAGGTGCGAAAGATCCCCCCTGAGGTCATCATCACGGCTAATTGCCGCAACTCCTCAGGATCTTGCTGGTCATTCGCAATGAAGTGGGCGGTAATCCGAGTGCGCGCCTCTAGCATCGGCTTAGCTCGGTCCCGGATCACCTGAATGCGCAGCTGTTGCTGCGGCAAGAACACCTGCGGCGCCTGGCGCCATTGTAATAACGCCTGCGGCAACTGCTGGATCCAAGCTAACGCTGCCGTAATCTGCGCTAAGTCCTCAAAACGATTAATCATCGGCGCGCCGGTTTGGGCAGAAACTTGCGCAAAAAAAGCATGCACTTCTTGCAACCACTCCAAGGCTTGCTGATTTTTCTCAATCATCAACTCTAAACCCACCCGGTGGCTGAGCTGGATGCGATCCCGCTCGATGATCGCTAGCCCTTGGGTCAGCTCGGCATAGCTTGAACGCAGATGAAACTCAGTGAGTGCTTGTAAACACTGGAATTTTCTAGCTTTTTCACAAAGCACCCGGATGCTTTTGACATTACGCATGAAGCCTAAGAGCACCCGCCTGGACTCAGGCTGCAGCAAAGCGGCAATCACCCGTGGCTGCGGGATTTGCTCGTGCCACTCGGGACTGGCGGTCAGCCAGAGAAAAATGTTTTCAATCTCGCCTACCGCGAGCGAGTCAGAGTGATTCAAAAACAACGGGAAGGATTGCACATCGACCCAAAACTTCATGAGTTGTACCGAAAGCAGGCGAATCGTGCGCACCAGTGTTTCGCACTCCTCAGAAGAAGCCCGCCCGCCAAGCGGCGTGGTTGGCAAGGGCGGCAAATGATCCCCGTGCGCAAACCCTTGCCATGGGTGAGCAGCCAGAGTGCCAAACTCCCGTATCATCTTTTGCTTCATCTCCTGCAACTGAGTGAGCAAGCGCGTCTGCCGCGCTAACGCCTCTGGGGTCAGTTGCGTCACCTCGGGCAACTCGAGCAACTGCAACTGAAGCGCCAAATCAAGATGGACGGATTTAAGCTGCAGGTATTCGGTTGCAATCTGATGCAAAGTCTGGCCGGTTCGTCCGACCTCACTTTCCATGCGGTAGATAAACTGATGAAATTGCTGATTTAAATCAAACTTCTCTGATTGCAAATCGCTGCTGCTGGATTGTTTTTCTAATGAACTGCTCACTTTTTGCTCCCTCCCGTGAAGACCCGTGGTTGCCTTTAATTTATCATCCCTCAGGAAATAAGATCCAGGAGGAAAAGAAAAAAGTGGCAAAAACTCTGAAAAACGGAGAGAAAGGAGCCTCGTGCCTACTTTTTCGTGAATTTCCTCCCGGCCTGGGTCGGGAGAAGCTGAGGCAGCTTGACTTGAAACATTTTTATAAGAAATCTCTTTTGCTTAGATCCTCACTTTAGGCTACACTCATTCTCATTTCTTCAATTGGGGAATCGTCCAATGGTAGGACTCCAGACTCTGACTCTGGCTATCTAGGTTCAAATCCTAGTTCCCCAGCCATAAAAAAGTCCCTACTTCTTCTAAAAAAGAGAGAGAGACGATCTTCCCCAAAGCTGGTCCATCCCACCCCCCGTTCTCTTCCCCCATCAAGCTAGCTACAAATCTCAGTAAAGCGCTATAAAATCAATGACCTGAAAATCTTCCTCGACGACCCGTACGCTTTGGCGTGCTCCCTGAGCGTCTCCATTAATCTCACCTAGCTCGCCTATTTCCGTCAGAAAGGCCTGAACAGCAACTTTTGCACGATCAGAAAAAAAATCTTAGCACTGAATGCCTGTCACGTCCTACCCACTGCCTACCGCCGGGGGGACATGCGGAAGAGGCGGGAATGAAGTCGCGAAAAGGGGGGTCAAGTTGGGTGAAACGTCACAATCAAAGACGGCAGATTCAACTCACAAGTCGAAGCAAGTGTGCCGCTAGCGCCAACGGAGTTTTGGCAGCTAGGGAGAAGGCCTAAACAGGCCCGGGAGAACTATTGGGAACGTAAAACTAGGCCTAGGGGATTCCCCTAGAAGCCCTCCTCGTTGCAGTAGGAGGAAAAACCAAAGGTAGGAAGCGGCTTGGGCGATCCACTTTTGGGATGCACGACTGACATTCCGCGTTACCTACAGTGGTCATCTCAGTGAAGCTGCGCATTTTCTTTCAGCAGAATGGGCAGTCTCGCAGTGACGCCACAATCAGATTCTGATCAAGTCTACCTCCATCAACTGCGTCCTTCACTCGCTTACTTTTTTGAGCTCAATCTCATCCACCGACATCCACCCTTCCTGAACGTTGTAGAAGCTGCGGATCAATCATCAGCGATCAATTAGATCAAGTATTCAAGCGGTCCGCCTGACGTGGCTCCTAGCCCCCTGCTATCCTGCTATTTTTGACCCCTATAGAACCCGCTACTTCCACGCTCTGATCGCGGACAGCGCCTCGGACCTAGCTAAAAGTGGCCGCAATCAGAGCGAAACGCTGTTCGCAATGGACGATTTTCGCAGTAGACGCGGGGACGCGAGCTCTGGTTAAACCTAAGTCGACTGGGTTGTCCTTCGTTCCTAGATCCGGTCACGGACCTTATCGTTAAATGCTCGGTTGGTCCACGAATCTATGTTGACTCCGTAGAGGGCGAAAGTCTAGACTTCTCTCATGACTGACGAAAAAGATGACGGGGTTTCAAGAAGAGCATTTATGGGGGTGGCAGGAACCACAACAATGGGTTTGGGAGCAGGCCTATTGCTCGGCCCTCAAAGAATCTATGCAGCGCCCTCTCCTCCATGGCCAAATAAAGACTTTCGAGCTGGGTCGACCAAGCCTACGGCGCCTCCAAGGTCGGGTCCCAAGACTGGCGAGCGAATTCATGAATACGAGATCGTTCTCGACATATCAACCCACGAGATAGTTCCCGGTGTGAAGATCCACGGTTTTATGTACAACGGCACTTATCCCGGACCTGAGATTCGCGTGAAAGAGGGAGATTGGGTTTCAATTAACTTCACAAACAAAACGACTGAGTTTCACACCATCCATTGGCATGGAATCATGCTTCCCAATGAAATGGACGGAGTCCCGAACGGAACCCAGTGGGGCGTCGGTCTTAATCAGTCATTTAAATACATTTTTCGTGCCCAACCTGCAGGCACCCACTTCTATCACTGCCATAACATGACGAACCTGCACGTCCAGGCGGGAATGTTTGGTGCTCTTATTATTGAACAAAAAAACGATGTCATAAAAAAATATTTTCTTTATGAACGTGAATACACCCTCGTGCTGAGCGAAGTCGATACCGTCATGGTTGAACGCCAGATGGAAGAAATGCTCAAAGAGATGACGGTCATGGCAAAGATGAGCGATAGCTCCCTCACTATGAAAGAAATGAACGGTCGCATGATGGGCTGGTTCATGGATAAAAAAACCTTTGTGAACGCCGTAAGAAATGGTTATGTCCCACCCTACGTGGCCGCACGTGCGGGTGTGAATGCTCCACCCAATTTTAATTATTTTATGATTAACGGAAAATCCTACCCCATGACGGATGAACTCATTATCCGATCAGGTGAAAACATCCGGGTCAGGATGATTGGAGCTGGTATGATGCCGCACTTCATGCACCTTCACGGACATGACTTCTTGCACGTTTGCCAAGACGGATCACCACTCTCAAATCCGATTCAAATGAATACGATTCCTATTTTTCCTGGCACAACGTCAGATATTGTCATCCAAGGGACCAATCCTGGCCACTGGCATTTTCACGATCATAGTGATCTTGCGACGACAAATAATGGACAATTTCCAGGAGGCATGATGACAATGCTCATGTACGAAGATTCGAATAAATACGGAGTGAAAGTTCCAGAAATTATTCAGGTGAGCTCATGAAACCTTCAACTTCCTTTGCGCCGGCGTCGATTATACTTTTAAATTTATTATTTTTAAACCCATCTTTTGCAACTCTTGCACAGCCTGTGCCGATCCCCGAGGATCAAAGTACAGCTCCACAAATAGAAGTTTCCGGCGTTGGTATCGCGACGATGGGCTTAGGCAACACATCAGAACATGGATCTTCAAACTCATTTAATTTCAGCGATAGTTCACTTTTATTTGGGGCCGCTCAAAGACTTTTTAATACTGGAATTGGTAGTTTCCAGTTTGGATCCTTAAGCTCGGATGCTGCCAATAGGGGTACGGGTACAGAAAGTCCCTTTTTTATTTATCAGGCCGTTCTTGACTATCAAACTGAAACGCTTGAAGCCGCAATTGGCAGAACAGACAATCAGAATTCTCATTTTATTGATTTTCCGCTGCTCAGAGGAGATGACCTCGTTACCCTTACAAATCCCGTGGATCCATTTTCAAATGGGATCAATCCGGGAGAGCACCGTTATGCAAACGTCGCAACGATCACTTATAATCAAAATCTTGCTTACTTTGAAAATATCCACGCGCAGCAGTTGATCAATAGTGTAGGAATCGGAAGTGATGGCATCAATTCTTTTGGAGCTTCCTTTCAATACATGGCACCTCCAGGCCTTGAAAACTTCTCAACGGCTCCTCTATGGGGGATAGGATATGAGCATATCTCGGTTTCTCAAAACTCTATGAATGGCCTCCATCAGATTTACGCTGGAGCGGTCATCAACGTGAGAAAAAGTGTGACAGGGCTTATTGACGTTCGCTTTCAAGATACAGCAAGTCTCGGAAGCAGCCTAGGTAGTTTTCAAAGTACGTCTGATTCGTTTCAGGCAGATTCAAACGCATTAGCAGCATCTATTCGATACCTCAACCGACCTTTCGGGAACGTTGGCTATCAGATTTCACTTACTGCTGCTTACAAAAATTACTTTAAGGTGAGTGATGCGGATTCTTTTGGCGCAGCTCTAACAGCTGTAAAGCAACTTGGCACTGGATTTTCCTTAGTTGCTCAATACCAGGGACAAATGCGAGGAAAAGCACTTGCAGCTGTTCAGTCAAAAAGTATAGTTTTTGAGAATATTTTTGAGTTAGGCATGCTTTTTAACTTTGATGCCGTCTTTAACCAGCACATCAGCCCACGAAGAAGCTTACTCAATCAACAGTACGACTACATTCCAAATTAAGAAAAAATAAAAAATTTATGAAAATTAAGATACCCTTACTTTACTTGTTTTTACTATTGACCTCCGCCATTGCTTGGGCTGAAAAGGAATCAATGCCCTCAATGCCAGTTTTAGAACCCACAAAAACTTATGTGCTCGAAGGCGATGAGGATTTCGACGAGGTACGGGGTTTTGGCGACAAAACACCCATCGTTCGGATGCAAAATCTTATGATGGTCGAAGGCTCAAGTTACGAAAGCATGGATATGGATATGGCCATAGCTATGAATGATCAGCCCATGGATCAGAAAGCTGCTCAAGACCAGGGTGACGCTGCCAAATCAGAAAAATCTGTTTCAGGTGCGTCGGAAAAAAGTTTTTCATACGACGTCGTAGTTAAAGGTGATGTAAGAAAATTCAACGTTGGAGCAAACCCCATTGAGCTCTCCATCCAAAAAGAACAAAAACCAGCAAAAGGGCTTAAACTTAAAGCGGAAGTGTTTATGACCAGTATGGATATGGGAACGAATGAAGAGAAGGTAAAGGAAAAGTCACCAGGAAATTATGTCTTGAGAGCAACGTTTGCAATGAGGGGACCTTGGGCCGTGAAGCTCATTTTTCCCAGTGGTGAAGAAAAAACATTAAATTTTAATATTAAAAATAAATAACCCCTAGATAGTAGATATTCGCTGCCACGAAATTGAGCACCCATGTTTGTGTGCCATGCAAAGGGAGCAATAACTTGCGGGTGAGAGTCCCGCTGTCAATGGAGGCAGAGCAACGCTATGTCACAGCGAACATTTCAAGGCAAAGAGACGAGAGGGAGCGGCAGATCACAACACCTCGCTCTAGGGATTGCCGCGACGCATTGCCGGGAGGAGCAAGCCGTCGCGGGCCTGAGGTGTTTAGTGTTTTACAGGCGCAAACGCAGCTAGCTCATCCAGGCGTAAAAAAACCGTCAAAACACCCAGAACTTGTTTTAGCAGTCCCAGCTTTACTTTACTGGAAGCGTCAAGCTCGCCGCGAGCACCAGAAAAGGTCACGGCAAGGGCCCCGTCCTCGCCTCCGCCTTCAAAGTAGGTCTCACGCTCGGGAATCACCACCTGCAGCAGTAACGAAGCGTGCTGGGTGGTGATTCCTGCTATCTTTTTAACCGCTGTGCCAATGGCGAGGAATTCGATCAACCCGCTGACGAGGTCATAGACATGAGTTTTCACGCCTACCACCTCGTCAGCGCCACATTTTTGCGCATCGCCTTGAATGCGCTCCAACGACTTCTCGCGCGCTTCGTAGATCAGCTGAGTGAGGGTGTCAAAATCCCCACCCCCAAGCGAGCTCATGGCTGCAACCACCCCCCCCCGGCAACGTCCAAAGAATAAACCGAAACGCCCATGACCAGCCTGACTGGCAAATAGCCCCAGTTCACCCTGTTCCATAACTCTTCGTGGGTCATTTCGCAGGTCACTGGGTGACCGGCCTCAGCAGCAAGCGCCGGATGAAAGGAGGCGGTCATTAACATCTCTTGCGAGCCCATGAGGTTGGTCACCGTGGTTTCAATCCCAATGACCGCGTTGGCTTTGCCATTTTTTAGCCTCTTCCGTGATCCGCTGCAGCGCCAGGTGGCGCGTACGATCAAAAGCCTGTGAATACTCCAAAACTTCTTCGCGAAACAAGCGCTTCAAAAAACCACTTAAATTACCGCCCACCCCTAGCGAATAGGCAACTGTGCCAAAAACGAACTGCAACGGCTGAGAGCCCGCATCCAGCTGATAGTACAGCTCTTGCACCGTAGCCGCTGAGCTAAACGCGAGCCGCTCACCCCCCAAAGCAACCGTCTGACCCTGGTGCACCGCCGAACCGCTTGACAAAACTTCAATCGTTGTGCCGTGCGAAACCAACTTATACAAAAAACTTTTAGCTCATAGTCTTTACGCGCAAACCGGAAGCACATATAGACTTTATAACTTTTTCTGTTAATTGGTTCCATGATCTCGCACCCCCACGATATAATTTCTTCTATACTTTGGAAAATACGACCAGAAAGAAAGTTACTCTTAAGGTACCCTCATATTTGCTCGATAGGATTTAGTTCTGGAGAGTATGGCGGAAGATGATAGAGGATAATATTTTCTGGAACAATCAGATCATCGGATTGATGCCACCCGGCGCCGCTTGTAATTACAACTGCTAATTTTTTAGGCCCTAATTTTTTACTCATTCCTTGCAAAAAATGATTCATCACTCCAGTGTCAAGACCGTCATAAAGGAGGGAAAACTTCTCGCCGCTTACTGGATTAACGGCGCCGAATTAATATGCGCTCTTAAATCCATTTTGTCGAGCCCGAATTGGACGGAACCCCCTCTCTGTCCAGATCTTAGAGACAATGCCCGTCTGCCCAAACCGGGCTTCATCCTGGTACCAGACCTCAACCTCCGCGCTGGGATTTTCTTTTTGTAGCTGATTTATGAATTTTTGGGGTTTTTTTTTCCATCCGTTTGCGGCTTCCTTATCCTTCTTCGGATGTATTGG
>JAYTHP010000006.1:0-2114 GCA_043732485.1 Oligoflexia bacterium | reverse complement strand
GTCTGGTCGACGGAGATCACTTACATCCCCATAGAGAAGTGGTTTATGTTCCTGGTGGCGGTTCTAGATTGGTACAGCAGGTTTGTGCTGTCCTGGAGCGTCTCTAACACGATGGATACGGCGCTGTGCCTCGAGGCTCTCAACGGCGCCCTGAAGCGCGGAAAGCCTGAGATCCTCAACACTGACCAGGGATCGCAGTTCACGTCCTCTGATTTTACGGCCCGTCTACAAGCGGCTGAGGTTCAGATTAGTATGGACGGTCGAGGGAGGGTCTTTAATAATATTTTCATTGAGCGGCTTTGGCGGACGGTGAAGTACGAGGACATCTACTTGAAGAGCTATGAGAGCGGAAGCGAGCTCATTGAAGTCATTGGGGAGTGAGCGGCAGCATCAGACGCTTGGCTATCAAACACCGAGTGCTGTCCACAAAGGAGACCTGCAATGATCAGAACAGGAGGAGGAGATCACCCGATTAGCTGCCAAATTTGGTCGGGTAAGAGGGGTAGTATTTTATCTAGGGAGCGTAGCAAATATAAATTAAAATAGGTCGTTTTTTGTCTAGACAATGGGGTCCACTTTACACCCAGGCAGTCAGCGAGTATTTGAAGGCTGGTGGTTTTGCCGTTCCCGGGTTCCGCTTAATGCCAGTGCAAGCTTCTTGTGAAAATCAGGTCTTGTGACCCTTGCGCTAAACCGACAGCAAGCCTGGTTAAGTGAACGCGATAGGCGGTCGGGGGATCCTCAAGCGCTTTGTTACAGCGTGCTTCCTCCTCCCTTTGATTGAGGAGCTTGGGATGGGTGGGAAATTTTAAAATCTGAGACAATCTCTTAGTGACTTTTTTCAGTTCTGGATAGTTTGCAAGGTCACTCAACGTCGGGCTGAAGTCGCTCGACTCTTGCAGGCTCCTGATCGAGGGCGGCGTTTGACAGACGAAGACGCTGAGGAGGAGGAAGCCCCGGAGGAAGAAGCTTGCGGCCTGTGCTAGTCTGAGGCGTCAAAGCCCAGCTGGGGGTAGTTTTTGCGGTACTCTGTGCGTTTGACAGTTTTGAAGTCGCTGAGCAGGCGTTCGGCCTCACTGAGAAGTGCAGCATAGGCACTTGCGTTCGTTTTTATCAAAATAGTGCTTGTTCTCCTCCATTTTGGCGCGCAGCTTGAGAAGCAGTTCTTCAAGCGAGGCGCTGTTTTGATCGTGATTGCCTCTCACGAGCTGGCCCCAGAGACTGTAGACGAAGCGGGGAACCGATGGGGCGGTAACGAGTCAAAGAAAGCGCCACTTTAGTCTGGCTCGGGCTTCGGGATCCCGTAAATCGTTGAAGCTCGTGGCTGCGATTTCGCTCAAGATGGCTTGCGCAGCGCTTCCGACGCCATAGAGGGCCTGAGGGAGAGGGGTGGCAGGGAGTCTGGGGCTGTGCCAAACTCTCAAAGCGGAAAAGGCTGCGTAGCGGAGGAGGCAGGATTTGGGAGAGCAGTGACCCTGGTTTGTGGCAGGGCTGCAGGCTGGGCGTGGAGGGAGTGGTGGTGTGTGAGACGCGCGGAGTTCTTCCAGGTTGCGTAGGAGTTCTTGGAAATTGAGCAACCCCTGGCGTTGGTCAGGTGAGTGCTGCAGGGAGCGCGCTTTGGCGGTGAGCATCATCTTGAGCCAACGGGGATCCCAGTTGACCCGCGCGCAGCATGCTAAGATCCTGCTCCGAAAGCCAATCGGGCGAGGGCGACGGTTCTGGTGGATGAGCGTGAGCTTCGTGGCTGTGAACCAGGAGGCTTCCTCCCCACTGGAGTAGGGAGGTGAGCCGACGGCCGAGAGTGACCTCCTTGACACCACCACCGCTAGCGACGACGAGGGTACTGAGGTTGCCGTTGCTTACGACGCCGCTAAGGATCATTAGCATGGGCCGGGGGGGAGGAGAAAGTGGAAGGGGAGGACAAGGAGGCGGCGGCCTTTTCTAGAGTGGGGGGGTCTGGGTGAGATGTGGGTCATTGTTTTTGGTCTTTTTAGGTTGAGGAGGGGTGGAGGCACGGCTGTCTCATTAAAAAATAAAATGACAAAAAAATCCTAAGTCTCTATTTTTTATGATAATTTTTAAAAATTATCATAAAAGAGGGAGTGATGGTGGCT
>JAYTHP010000005.1:0-2143 GCA_043732485.1 Oligoflexia bacterium | reverse complement strand
GATCGACCTAAAGCTCAGATCCAGCCTCGCTAGCATCGATAACTCCTGCAAATGAGTCGCAAGCTCTAAATCGAAGGAATTCCGACTGAGATTCAACTGCTCCAGTCCTTTGACCCAATGGAGGTTTCTTGCAAGCGACTTCGCTGCATGAGATCCAAAATGGATCTCGTTAAAAGATAACTGCTTCAATTGCGTCAGATACTTCAAATTATTGGCTAGCGCCTGCGTCCCCAAATCACTCAAAGGGTTATCGCCACAATCGAGCCGCTCCAAGAGCCCCCTGTGTCAAGATAGTTCTCGCATTGCGGTCATCAAGACTAGGGGGTCAATTGGAGCAAAATGCGCAACAATAGTCTCTCGGCTTTCTTTTATTCGAGCCATCTCTTGATTCTAGCTGCAAAAAACGCCCTATCTCAAAACCCGAGATGACCCAAAAGCTTCAAATTTTGACGCTTATCTGTCACTTCCCACCCCTAGGATTGCCTGAGCCCCAACAAACACTGCGTTGGGACGCACGGGACCACTTCCAGGTCAACGGCAGAGGACCCGTTCTTGCGCTGCGCAAGGTTTAGATTCGGGTCTCAGGGGTAACAAAAGCCCCAAAAAACGAACTGGACGAAGCGGCTTTTTCGAGAATGACTCAGCACGCTCAGTAGACGAACTCCTCGCTTAAAGAGCGCCCCATTTTTCTAGTCTCTCTTGTTAATTCGAGGCTATTCTGCTTGCCTGCCCCTGTTGGTCTTAGGACCGTGAGCCAAGCCCCACCTTAGAAAAGTGGCGGGCCAACCCCCCTATGCTTAGATCTGGGAACTGAAGCAGTGAGCTATGATCAATAAATTTAATCTAAATGAAAAATATTCCATGTATTTCTAAATCTCACCCGCTTGCGGATCATCGACTTGACGTCTTGCGGGATCTCATTACCCCACAATCGCAATGACTCCAAGCGCACCAGTTGCGGCAACACCCTCATGAGAGCTTCAGCCCCCGCTTTACCTAGATCATTATAGGAAAGATCGAGCCCGATAATCTCAGGGAGATGAGCGAGGCTTGCCGCTAAAACTTCGGCGCCTACTGGACCCAAAGAACTAAAACTAAGATCCAGCCTTGCAAGCTGAGGTAACTCCTGCAAATGACTCGCAAGTAGAATCGCGGACTGTTGGTCGAAGGAATTGCGCCTAAGATTTAACTCCACCAGTCTCTTAACCCAATGCAGGTTTCTCGCTAAAGCTCCCGCGCCTACTGAATCAACCGAGTTTTCGTCAAAAAATAGCTTCGCAAGTTGAGGCAGATGAACTAAACTCTGGGCAAGCGCCTGAGACCCTTGTTGGCCTAACTTGTTATTCCCAAGATCGAGGTGCGTCAAGCGAGAGACATGCTTGAAACTGCCTGCTAAAATAGCCCCAGCTCGAGGAGGAATACCATTATGGCGCAGCAGTAAAACCGAAAGATGCGGCAGGTGTTGCAACTGCTGAGCAAGTGCCTGAGCGCCTGGAGCAGCAATTTTACCACTCGTTAGATCTAGATATTCAAGGAGAGGAACATGCTGCAATCCTCCCACAAGCGCCTCAGCCCCTTCGGGCCCAAGTGCGCTGTCCCCCAGATCCAGGCGCAAAAGCCTGGGCAGGTGATGCAGCGCTGAGGCTAAAGCCACGGCACCTGGAGTTCCTAGCATGTTACCGCGCAAACCCAAGTCCAAAAGTGCGGGGACCTGCCGCAGGCCCGAGGCAATGGCCAGCAGGCTTGGCAAGAGGAGTCGACAACTGTCCAACTCAAGTTTACTGAGGCCGGGGACAAATCTTAATTGATGAGCAAGCGCAACAGCCGCCCCTTGATCAATCCCACTTGCTGCAAGACTTAGGCTCCGCAAGTGAGGCAGATGCTGCAGCTGGGCTGCAATTCGCCTGACCGCTTGGGAGTCAAGATCATTACACCCCAAGCTCAAATTTAAAAGCCCAGGCAACTGATGCAGATGACTAGCAAGCTTCTGCATCGCGGCAGAACCGATAGCGTTCCCCCGAAGATCAAGCGTGAGCAGTTGTGATAGCTGATGCAATTGCGGGATCAGTGCCGCTGCCCCTTGTGAACCCAAAGAGTTTTCTGCAAGATGAAGGTGTAAGAGCCGCGGAACATCCTGCAAGTG
>JAYTHP010000004.1:0-7441 GCA_043732485.1 Oligoflexia bacterium | reverse complement strand
GCAGCTCTTGATGGTAGGAGCGCTTGTTCCAGGTGATTAAGTTAGCTGGGGTCTGGATGATCAGCGTTGTTTGCGGTTCCAGGTGTAAGATCGGCTTGTTGGAACCTACGGCAAAGACTTGCACGCTTTGGTGCGAGCATTGAATGTTCCAGCGGCTATCCTGGTCGACATGCTGCAAGAATTGCCGCTGACCCTGGAAGGATTGCGAGAACTGGAGGTCAAAGCCTTGCACGCGGCAGGTAGGGGCGCGGGGGGTTTGGGTTTTTTTAACCGATACTCCCTCAGAGGTTAGTCGCACCCGGATGAGCGGTGCTGCGAGGGTCTGCTGCAGTGGGCTTTTCAGTTGGTCTTTGATCGGGTCTTTGAGTGCGAAGACTAGAGGGAGGTGGCGACGGCGGCGGCGGAGATGGGTTTGGCGGGGGTGAGCAGCGGCATCCGAGTTCGTAGACGTCGAGAAGGCTTCGGAAAGGGCGGCTGGAAGTGGCGGGGGGTAGGCTTGCGAGAGGGACGGCGGCGGTGGCTGCTGAGGCAATGAGGGTGGTGGTGGTGCGGCCGTAGCGGCGTGAAGTGAAGCGGTGAGTGGGAGTCGCAGCAAGAGCAGAAGAGTGACCTGACGGGTGAGCAGTCGCCTTACGCCAGCAAACGGGTGCCTGGGAGGGGGGCAAGCTATGGGCCTAAGGAGCGGGAAGAAGAGTTGCGAAGGGGGATTATTTTGCTGCATTTCATTTTATTTTAGCATAAGAAAACACCTCTCCCGCCATGAATTTGTGGTGTTTGAGTCAGGTCTGGGAAGGAAGCGGGTGGAGAATTTTGCCTACCTTCGTCAAGCGTGAGGTGCAAAAGTCTGAGAAGAGAAAGGGGTGGGGGGAGAGTGAGCTCTGAGTCACGAGTTTTTGGTCTTCGGCAAATCTTTCCTCTTTAGAGGAAAGCCAGGCGCACCGAAGCGCTTACAAGTGACGGTTGATTAAGGAGGTTTGCATGATTCAGCCCCAGTCAGATTTACAGGGTGAAGAGACGGAAGAGACCACAGAAATGCTGTTGCAGTGCTTTGGCTCTGCCGCGGAGGTGGTTGCTCGGTACTCTCATTGCCATTTTTGCGGAGGAAACCTCCATTTTGTGCATTATACGGATTTCACCAAAAACTTGACTCAAGAAATTGCCCGCTGTCCTGAGTGCGCGCTCAAAGCCCGGCGCATGGTGCATAAGCTGCAGTAAAGCTTCTCTCAGCAAGAGCGAGTGTTTTTTACGCCTTTTGTTCGTTTTTTTGAGGCTGTTGGGGCTTTGTCCCCCGGGGTCTGAGCGCAAAAGCCTTGTTTCTTTCCGCTGGGTTCTGCGGTAATCTCACAGAAAAAAGGTGGGATTCATCAGTTGCTTTTAGATCAATCGTCCAAACTCCAATGCAGGCGGAAAGCTTTTCAAAAAAAGTCTTGGCAGTTTTTTTTACCACCCCAAGCGGTGGGGATCTTTCGTCGACTCCCAGTGCTGCCGCCAGCGGTGAGTGGCAACCCTGAGGCGCCGTTGTGGGTGCTCGTGAATCAGCCGCAAGCCCAGGCTTTTTCTCTAGAAAGTGCCGAAGGACAGCTCTTTTCCCGCATGCTCGCTGCGATTCAGTGGTGCACGGAAAAAACTGCCTGGATGGATGGCCGGGCGTTAGCGGCGCAACTCGAGAGTCAGTCCCTAGGTAGAGCCAGAACCCAGCAAAGCCAACACCAGCCTTGTGTCTTATGGGTGGTGGGCACTCCGCAGCCGCCTTGCTTACCTCAGCAAGACAGCAAAAGTGCAGCCCAACAGATTTTGGAGGAGTTGCAAGCTGCCGGAATTACGTTCGCACAGCCTATTGGAGCGGTGAGCTTGCGGGTGTTTTTCACCCCCACCTTTCAGCAAATTTTGCAAGATTTAGCGGCTAAGCGCCAAGCTTGGGGAGAATTACAACAGATGGCCCAGTGTTTGAAGCTTGCGGGGTTGGGGCAATGACTGCCCTCTCGTTCCTGCGGCAACAAGTGGTGGTAGGCTCGTTTCGCTGTAATTGTCAGATCTTGATTTGTCCGCAAACCGGTGATGCCGCCTTAATTGATCCAGGCGATGAGCCCGAGGTCTTGCTGGAGCGTTTGGCTGACATGCAAAAGCAATTGGGGAAAAAAGTGGTGGTGCGCTATTTGCTGCACACCCACGGTCATCTCGATCACATCGGAGGCACCCGCCGCGTGAGAGACGCGCTTGCTCGTCAAGCTGACTTGCGGGGGTTGGAGGCTGCAGCAAGTTTTTCTTCTTCTGTTCTTTTGTCTCCTGCAATCCCAAAAATTGCGCTCCATCGGGGTGATGAAACTCTTTATCAGGCCTTACGAGAGCAGGGTCAGTTTTTTGGTTTTCAGTATGAAGCCCCCCATCCGGTGGATTATTTTTTAGAGGACGGCGAGGAGCTTTTGATTGGGGCACTCAAGCTTTCGGTGATCCACACGCCCGGGCACTCGCCAGGCAGTGTTTGTCTTAGACTGCACGAATCCCAGGCGGAAGGCGTGCAAGAGTCCTTGTTTTCAGGCGATACCCTGTTTTTTGGCAGTGTCGGTCGCACCGATCTTTGGGGATCGAATCAAGACCAGCTTTTTCGCAGCTTGCATCAAAGAGTTCTGATGCTCGATCCTGATACCCTAGTCTTTCCCGGGCATGGCAAATCGACTTCAATTGGGGTGGAGAAGAAGACTAATCTTTTTTTAAGGCGCTAACGCAAAAAACCCTGTTTACGCCAGGAAAAGTAATTCCTTCTGGCTTAAACAGGGTTTTAAAACAAACAAGACTCAGGCTTATCTTACGACTTCGCGAAAATCTTTTCCGGCCTTGAACTTGGGAACGCTGCGAGCTGGAATTTTTAAGGTTGCTCCAGTTTGCGGATTGCGGCCAAGGCGTGCTTTTCTTTTGCTCTTGGTGAAGGTCCCAAAGCCGACTAAGGAAACATCATGCCCTTTTTTTACTGAAAGCTTGATCAAGGAGACGAATTCATTGATCATCAACTCGATTTCAGTCTTCTTTAAATGAGCAAGCTCTTTGTGAGCGTAGAGTTTTTGTACGATTTCAGCTTTATTCATTTTTCAGGTCCTATTTCTTTTTAGTTGTTTTTTTCTTGACGGTTTTTGTTGCTGCTGTTTTTTTCTTGACTGGTTTCTTTGTAGGCATCTGTAGTTCTCCTTTGATTTATTAGTTCTACCTTTTTTATTTTGAACTAGAGGCTATAAAATTGTAAAGATCTAAATTCTAAAAAAATGAAAATAATGCAATTTTTTTTTAATTCAGAACCTCACCCCAAAAAAGCCCGTAAAAACCACCAAATCAAACACAGCGATTACGCACGGACGCACCCGCCTGCTCAGTCTTTGCGTGCGCACTTGCTGTGCACCGAGCTTAATGATGTGGTTGGCTAAAAAATATTTTTAGAATCTCAGATCCTTAAGTCTGTTTACGGGCGGTCGGCTCGCAGCAAGCGCTAGCCTTGAGGAGAAACAGGCGGATAGGCTGTGAGAGGGAGAGAGTGCAGGTAGACACACTGGGTTCGTTCGTTAGCACGGGGCCCAGGGCAGGGGGGCGTGGGGTCCCTGGCAGTTGTGTCTGAACGTGTGGCAAGGCAAAATTTGGTTGGCAGATCCGAGAGAGGGCTCAGCAAGAAAGCCTGCATAGCAGGGGGAGCGGAAGAAGCGCCGCTGGCTTGAGAGGGATGAGCGTCGCCCCCGCCCCTATTTGCGGCCGTGGAACGGTGGGCTGAGATTAATCTTTTTCCTTGAGGGAGAGAAAGGGGATGGATTTTCCGCTCAGCATGATGTTGGGCAGCTTGCCGTCCCATTTTTGGACCGCCTCGTACTCAATGAGACTTTTATTTTTGACCAGAGCTTCGGAGCGAATTTTCATCGACTCGGCTTGCGCGTGGGCAGCAATCATCTGCTGCGCCGCTTGCTCCTTAACTTCCGCGGTGCGATTTTGCGCTTCTACAGCTTTTTGGGTGGCAATGACCTTAGCTTCTACGGCTTTTTCATATTCCGGCTCAAACTGGATGTTGGTGATCTCAAACCCTCGTACAAAAACCCCCACGACGGCCAATTTCTCCTTCAGCTCTGATTCGATGTTGCGGGCGGTCTTGTCGCGCGCGCCGTTGATTTCGTCGGCGTTAATCTTGCCGATAATATCCTTAATGCTGCCTAAAGTCGCTTGAGGAATCAGTTTATTGCGCCATTCCAAGCCGTACTGCTGGTAAAAAATTGGCATTCTGCTGGCTTCTGGGTAGAAGTTCAGCACGTAAGTGATGTGGGTTTTTTGAGTATCTCGGGTATAGGTGGTCGTGCTGTCCTCAAACTTGTTCTCTTGCACGTTCATTTCAATGACATCTGAGGTGACGGGGTTGTAAAAGTGAATGCCTTCTCCGAGCGACTCTTGGTCGACTTTACCAAATTTTTTCAAAACGCCGCGATGACCGCTATCAATGATGGCAATCCCTACACAGCCTGTGAGCGACAAGAGGGACGTGAACGTCAGTAGGGAGAGGAGAGAAGACCTTAAAGTTTGAATTGAATGAGCCATAAACGACCTCGCTTTGATAGGATTGCTAGCGGCCAAATGGGGATAAAATAGAGGTCAATCGGCGTATTTTTCTCAAACACACGGTTGACCACGGCCTTCAAGAGTAAGTACAGACAGCCTATGGCGTAAATTGTGTAGACTAAGCGCAAATAGACGATTCCCATATCTCTAGGGTATGGCGAAAATTCGCCCAAGAGTCAAGCAATACCCTAAAAAGGTTCCTGCTTCGTGCAGTTAACCAACGCAAAAATAGACTCAGTGCCACGAAGTACGTTCGTCGGCCTAGGGCTACGGCGAGGAGCGGTTCATGGCTTGCGGTCATTCAAGGCTTGAGTCGCCCTGCAGGTTGTCGTTTGGTTGGGGAAGTGTTGTTGACGTCGCGGTCGTAGGCGTGTCATCTTCCAGCTGAATTTCGCTTAAGAAATCCTCCCACACGTTGTTTTGCTGGGTGATGCTTTCTCTTAAAAGCTGCTTTTCATCGCGAGCGGGCTTAAGTTTCCCTTGCACGAAGGCAACCGCGCGTGGAAAATCGACGTAAACGCCCCCGGGAATCGGCAGGATGGGGGGTAAGGTGCGGCTAAAGAAGTGAACAAGGACTTGATTGAGGACCGGATCGACGAAAGTGTCGCGCCGAAAGCGCAAGATATTTTTAAAATGATCCGGTGGGCTGCGATCGCCGCGACTGCCAGGGCCAAAGGTCTTAAAGGTAAAGTGAAAGACCACGGGAAAGTTTTCCGGGAAAACCTCCTCTGCGCTGTCTTGTCGCCAGGCGTTAGGGGCAAGCGGCGCTTTGAGGGCTAAAAAGACGGTAGCCAGTGCGAGTGTTTCTAAAAATGGATCCTCGCTGCGGACCGATTTGGGAGGACTTTTAATCAGCCCCTGGCGGTTGATGTTGAGTTGCAAGGACACCTCGCCTTCAATGTGCTGCTGGGCGAGGTTGTCGGGGTAAACCAGCACGGCGTCGATTTTGTGCCACAAAGCCTTAAAAAAGGGGTAAATTTTCACTTCTTCGTTCACCGCTATCTGATGCGCTGCCGCAAAGCCATCCGAGCTTTCCGTGAACTGACCAGTTTGCTGGCTGCCTTGAGGGCCGCCGGGATCCCATGCTGGGTTTGTGGCGTTGAGTCCTTGCGGAAGCGCGAACTTTTCCAAGGACGAGTGGGGGGCGGTGGCTGGCTGAAAAACGGTTTTTTGTCGAAGTGCTGATCGTTGTGGCGGTTTTTTCGCTGCAGCAGGGTCCGGTGGCCTCGGTAGACTGGCCGTCGGAGCTTCCGTCATGGCAATCCAGGTTGGAAGCTGGGGGTTGGGTTCGGTGGCTGGCGGTGAGGGTAGGTGTGCGATGAGCCAGGGGGCGGTTTGCCAGCAAACAAGCAGCAAGAGGTGCAACAGTAAGGAGGCGCAAAGAGCAAAGCGTTTCATGGTCTCAAAAGAAGGGGCTCGGACGGGGGGTTTGTTCAGCAGGTCTCAAGTGGAGGCGCTGGCTTGAGTGCTTCCCGGTTGTTCTCGTGTTGGGTTTTTGGATCTTGTTTTAGGCCATTGCGGATCGATCCCCGGAAGACCCTACCATGCTTGATTAAAAAGGTCAATAGAGGGCGTTGAGCGCAGGCGTGGGAGGGGGGGCGGCAGGGTTTGGTTGTGTTCCTTCGGGAAGATCTTTTAGAGTTTACTTTTTGCTTAAAGCAGGCTAAACTATAATCAGGGGACGTACTGGTTTCGACAAAAGTATTGAAATCCCGGATGCATGTCGAGGTACCGCAGGCCTCGTAAAAAAGCGGAAAAACGTAATCGCAACTGATTACCAAATGGCTGCTTAATTTAAGCTGGCTGCGTCTCTCTTGAAGGCTCCCATCGTTTAGGAAGAGACGTCATTTATGGGATCGTCTGGCAAGTCTCGTAGGCGCTTGACAGACTAAACTTGGTCTACGAAAGGTAAGAAAAGAATGTCTATGTTCGCTTCTTATCATTTTAAATCATAGAACACACATGTAGAGTCTGGCGCTGGAAAGCTTTTGGACGTGGGTTCAATTCCCACCGTCTCCACCAATTACCAAAAAAAATTGAAATCTCTCATCAAACAGTGCTCGAAAGGGTGCTGTTTGCGTTTTGAGCGCCTTGGTTTCTCATCCCTAGGGGGCTTCAGGGGCGGGATCGGGCCTCGGGGAAAGTGCTTTTGCTTTTTTAACCGCGGAGGCCGTGCTCGCGTTGTAGACGGCTTCGGTGCGCGGTCATCTCGCGGCCATCTGGAGGCCGGCAAACAACGTGCAAAAAAACAGCCAAGAGAAAAATGCATGAGCGAAACGAATAAGGGAGAAGGATCATGAAAAGGCTACTTTGGTTTCGTAATGATTTACGCCTCAGAGATAACCAGACCCTGGCTGCAGCGCTTCAAGGTGCGCAGACCGTCATGGGGGTGTATTTTCTTCGCTCCCTGTCGGAAAAGCCAAAAGATCTTTTTCTGCTGCAAACGCTCCAGGCGTTAAGCCGCGATTTGGAGCCACTCGGGATTAGGCTGTTGGTTTTTTTGCTCGAGTCGCAACCCAGCTATCCGCAGCAGGTTGCGCAGTTATTGCACGATTTGATGCACGAGCAAGCCTTCGATCAGCTCTATTTCACCGCCGAGGAGAATTCCTGGGCGCAGGAGGTGGAGTTGGCGGTGATGCAGCGGCAAAAACTTGCAGGTGCGGCGGTGCGCTTTTTTTACCAACGCACCTTGCTGGCGCAAAAAAATCTCCCTTTTGCCGTAGGCGACTTACCGATGGTTTTTACGACGTTTCGGAAAGCGGTGGAGGCACAGTGGGTGGTGGAAGCGGAAGTGGTTTTGCCAAAAGTTCAGCTTGCGCGCCCGCAGCCGTTATCTCAGCGGCAAGGGGGGGAGGGG
>JAYTHP010000003.1:0-20640 GCA_043732485.1 Oligoflexia bacterium | reverse complement strand
GCGGTAGGTGTTCTTGGTGTATTTTTTGTTGAATGAACTCGACCAACAGCACGCCGTTGGAGACGGCAATGCCCACCATGAAGATCGTCCCGATGGCTGCTTGCAGGCTAAAATAAGTCTGAGTCAAGACAAACATTAAGACAATCCCCACCATCCCTAAAGGAATGGTGACCATCATGATGGCTGGGTAGATGAAGGAGCGGAACTGCACGACGAGCACGAGGTAAACCAGCAGTGCCGAGAGTAGAAAGCCGCCTGTAAGCTGGCCAATGGCAGTCCTCATTTCCGAGATCTCACCTTGAATACTTGCTGAGTAATTGTCTGGAAAAGTGGCAGCTTGGATGATTTTTTCAGCGTCTGCAGCCACCCCGCCGATATCCCGCCCTTGGGCATCCATGAAGACATTGACCACGCGCTTCATATCCACCCGGTTCAGCTCCGTGATGGCAGCGTGGTGTAACGCCACATCCGCCACCTCATGGAGGGGGATTTGCCGCATCTGGTTGCGCCCGGTTAAGGGAATGGCTTTGAGATCCTCCAGCGTATGCATGCTGGTGGCAGGAAAGCGCACGCCGAGCAAATAATCAATGCCGGTGCGCGGATCAATCCAGATAACAGGCTTGAAGACGATACTGCCATTCAAGGCGCTCACAATGTTCTCGACAATTTCATCGGTCATTAAACCCATCTGATCAGAGCGGGTGCGATGGATTTGCAGATCAATCTCAGGGGCATCGAGCCGCTCTTGGATCCTAACGTCCACGGCACCGCGAATCTTTTTTAAGGGGGCTAAGAGTTGTTTGGCCATGCCGTAGGAGACTTCAATCTTGGGGCCTGAGAACTGAATGTCAATGGGCGCCTTAAGTCCAGCATTTAGCGCCGAGCTGAGTAAACCGCCTAATTGAATGCCTATCTCAACGTCCGGGTAAAAGCGGGGGATCTGCTCGCGTAAAATGCGCGCATAGGCCTGCGAGGATTGTATCCGCTCTTCCGTGAGCTCAATCAGTAAAAAGGCATCTTGCGTCCCGGCATTGGTGGTAAAAGCCGCAGGAAAACCGTTATAAACACCGATATTGGCAATCACACTGTGCAGCTCTTCTTTGGGGATCCATTCGCGAATTTTTTTTTCAATTTCGCCGACTCGCTTGACGGTCTCTTCAATCCGGAGGCCTGAAGCAAAACGCAGTTCTAGCACCATCCCGCCTGAGTCTGCTCTCGGGAACAACTCCGTTCCAATGTGACTCACCAGACTGAGGCCTAAGGCAAGCAACAGCACAAGGGCGACCACCACCCCCCAAAAGCGCACGATCACTTGTGCTAAAGCTCGACCGTAGCTTTGGGTTAACGTCTGTACAAAACGGTTGATTGCTTGAAAGAAAGCCGGTAATTCCGGGATCGGTCCGGTTAAAAAGTGCGAGGCAAACAGCGGAATGACCGCAGTTTCAGCAATCAGGGAGCCTAAAATAGCAAACATCACGGTTTTCGCGACGGCTGCAAAGAGAATCTGCACCACTCCGCCTAAGAGAATCACTGGCGAGAGCACAATCAGGTTACAGAGGGTAGAGGCTAGGATCGGTAGGGTCACTTCTTGAGCGGCTATAATCACCGTTCGAATCCGGTCTTCCCTGTTTTGACTGCGACAAGCCTGCAGGTGTCTCATGATGTTTTCGATGGCCACAATCGAGTTATCGACCAGCAGGCCAATAGCTAAGGCGATGCCTCCCAGGGTCATGACATTAATCGTTTGTCCGGCGGCCTTCAGTCCCATACCGACAAAGAAGGTCGATAAGGGCAAGGACAAGAGGGTGGCAAAGGTGGCGCGCGGGTTTCCAAGGAACAAAAAGACCATCAAGGCTGCCAGTCCGCCGCCGATCAAGGCTTCCTCGGCGATGCTGGCAATCGCCCGCTTGATGTAAACTGTTTGATCACCCACGAGCGACAGCTTCAAGCCGTGGATGGTTTTTTCTAAAGCTTTGATCCCCTCCCTGACCGTGTCGACCACGCCCAGCGAGTTCGCCCCTTGTTGCCTAAAAATAGGCACATACACTTGTTCTTTGCCGTCAATGGTCACAACATTGGTTTGAATGATGTTGCCTTCTTTGGCTTGCCCCACTTGATGGAGCAGGATCTCTACCCCTTCTTGCGTCCGTACCGGGAATTGATCTAAGTCTTTGACCGTGGCTGCAAGACCATTGCTCAAGACTTGATAATCAAACTGCCCGATCTTCATGTCGCCTGTGGGGATGAAAGTATTGAGATGAGAGAGTTTATTGATTACTTCCAGGGGGGATAGGTTAAATTGCCGCAGTTTTTTGGGGTCTAGATCAATAATAATCTGCTTTTCTGCGCCACCCATGACGGTCGGAGCAATGGCACCCGGATGCGACTGGACCTCCCGCCGAACATCGTACTGCGCGTAATCATAGAGAATATTAGGTGGGAAATCGCCGGTAACGGCGACTAAGGCTAAGGGCACGTTGGCCATCGGATCAAAAGGGAGCACGATGGGTGGCTGGGCGCCAGGCGGCAGCCGTCTTAAAACCGACATGATCAGGGCGGTGGTCTGAGACATGGCCGAGTTTTGATCAGCCGCGTGGGGGTCAAAAAAGTTGCGCACCACGCTAATGCCAGGCATCGAGCGCGATTCTTGGTGCGTGAGCCCAACTGCTTGGCCGGTATAGCGCTCAAATTTCCAGGTTAAATCAGTCTCGACGTTTTGGGTGGCCATGCCAGGATAAATCGAGAGAATCTGCACCGCCGGCTGATTGGAAGCCGGGAGCAAGTCTTTGGGCATCCTGGTAATGCCAATGGAGCCCAGCAAGACGATTAACAGGCAAATCACGATCATCAGGTGAGGGTTACTGACAGAAAAAGCAGCTACTCCGGTGGGGTTTTTGACGGCTGGATAGGATTGGATGCTCACAAAATTTTCTTTAACCTCTTTTTGGTAATTTTTTTCGTATTTCGCGTTTGCCTTGAGAGTCGCCATCCGTGTTCACGAGACAGACCATCGACCGATAGACTGGAGACGAAGCAAAGGTGGAAACGCTTCTCTTGCCATGGGCGATAGGATCGCACTTCGGGAGACAGCGCGCGTGAAGCTTTCAGTACTATTTTATTTTATTGCTTGAGGAATAGAAAGTTAAAAAAAATTAAAATTTATTATAATTAAAATTTAGAGCATCATCGTAGTAGTCCGGTGTAGTATTCCGGCTGACGGCACCCCTCCCCTGGCGCTTTCCTTCAGGCGGTCGTTGCTGTTGGGGGGGCGGTGATGCGCTGCTTGAGCGCTTCGGCTGCGGCGTAGATCCTACTCTTGCGCTCGGGATTAATTTTTGCAAGCGATCTGACCATCATCGACAGCCGCGGGTTTTTTAGGAAAAAGGCCTGATGCTTGTCGATAAAGCCCCAGTACAGGCCATCCACCGCCTCATGCCAGTCGCTTGGGCTAGTATCCCCCATCTTGCGGTAGTAATTAGAGCCGCAGATATAGGGTTTGGTGGCAAAAATACCGCCATCACTAAAAAGACCCATGCCGTAGACGTTGGGGCCCATCACCCAGTCGGAGGAATCCAGGAACATCTCCATAAACCAGCGATGCGCTTCCTGGGGATGGATCTCAAGCAGCAGCATGAGGTTGCTCACCACCATGAGGCGCTCAATGTGGTGGGCGTAGCCAAGGCGTTGCACTTTCGCAATCACCTGATCGAGCGGTCCCACTCCGGTGTTTCCTTGGTACCAGGCTTGGGTGAGCTTACGGTGGTGACCCCAAAAGTTCTGTTGGTCTTGCTCGGTGCTATAGTGTTGGTAAATGCCGCGGATAAACTCCCGCCAGCCGATCACCTGGCGAATGAACCCTTCGATGGAGTTGAGAGGGAGGTTTTTTTTCGCAGCCGCAGCAAGAATCGCGCGGACTACTTCCTCAGGGGTGAGCCAGCCACAGTTTAAGAAGGGTGACAGGCCTGAGTGAAAAACAAAGTCAGAGCGCTCGGTGAGTGCGTCCTCATAGGGCCCAAAAGAGGCTAGACGATGATCAATAAAATCCTTAAGCCAGCGCCTGGCGCCTGCACGCTCCACTGGGAACCAGGGGGTGGCGGCGGTTCCCGGGTGATCGGGGAAGAAGGTTTGGCAGGTGGCGACTAAGGCAGTGTGCTCAAGTTCGGAAAGCTGAGTTTTTCGCTCAGGTTCAGGGGGCTGCAGGGTCTTGGGGAGCGACTTGCGGTTGAGCTCATCGAAGCTCCATTGCCCGCCCACGGGTTTGCCGTCTGCTTCGATCAGGATTTGCAGCCTATGGCGCTGGGCTTGATAGAAACTTTTCATGAAGGGGCGTTTTGTGGTCTTCAAGTAGTCTGCAAACTGACTGCGCGAGGTGAGAAACATCGGGCTAGGTAGAAGCTGGACTGTGACGCCTGCTTGCTTGAGGCTGGCTAAAATTCGTTGACTAAAAAACTTATCCTCAATCTCGTAGAGCAGGATTTTTTTCAGCTTAAAGTGCTCGGTCCAAGCTAACAGGTGAAACTCATAAGGGTGACGGGAGTGGGCAAGTTCTTGGTACGTGACCTCGAGGCCCGCTAGCGTGAGTTCGGTACGGTATTGGCGCATGGAGGCTAAAAAGAAGTAAATCTTCAAGTGATGGAACTTGAAATAACTGCAAAGCTCCACGTCCTCGCGCATAAAGACCTGGCTTACGGGTGGGTGCGCTTTGAGTAAGGACGGAGGAAAAAGTTGGTTACCAAGAACCAAAAGACCGGTTTTCATCGTGATCTTTTGACTTTAACGCGAAAAGTCGTGCTTTTGGCAAAGAAAAATGAGGGGACCAAGAAAAAAGGTGTCGTAGCCGCCTGTAAGTAGGCTTGCTAAGCCATGAACGCTTTGGTAACTTAACGGAAGCATGTGCAAGGTTTTGCAAAAGAAAAGAAAAAATTGCCTCCCTGTCGCCCCGTCTTGCAAGAGACGGGAGGAATTTGATGGTGCATGCAACGCATGCATCTAACGAGGAGACGTCCGGAAATGACTTGTTCATGACCTACCGCAACTTAGCGCTCCTCCTGGTAGGCGCGCTCATCATCGTCTTGCCGGAAGAGGGAGTCGGCGCGGGCGCAGGTCTCGGAGAACAGCCAGGAAACAGCCCAGGAGTAGCCATGACCATCCCAAAGCATCCGTCCTTGAATGTTTTACAAGAAAAGCTTGAGGTCTGCGGGGTAAATCCGCAATGCGGGTTTTACCGCGACGGGTTTTGTGCCACGGGCGAGGATGACCATGGCTTGCATGTCGTTTGTGCGGTGGTGACACAAGAATTTCTGGAGTTTTCGCGCACGCAAGGCAATGACCTGATCACGCCGCGGCCTCACCTGCGCTTTCCGGGGTTAACGCCTGGAGATCGTTGGTGTTTATGTGCTTTGCGCTGGAAAGAGGCTCTCATCCATCAGGTGGCCCCTCCGGTGGTCTTGGAGGCGACCCACGCTAAGGCGCTTGAGATCATTCCGCTTGAGGATCTCAAAAAACATCAGGCGCCGCGCCCTGAAAAGCCTGAGCCTAGCAAAAAAAAATAGGCGCGGGGCTTGAGGGGAGACACACTCTCGCAGTTCGTTTTCCCTGCAAAGGGGTGTTTGAGCTTAAGAGGGTTTGGCTGGGGTGGGCTGGGCGGTTTTTAACCAGGCTCGAAAAGCCAGTATGGCCTGGTCGCTGGGGAATAAATGATCATTAGCGGCGGCTTGGAGGCTTTCTTCCGGCTGCTGGCCCATCACCACCTGGTGATCTTGCGCTAAGATGAAGGGGTTTGCGATGTGTGCTGCAATCCAGGCGATGAGCTGCTTGAGGAGAGGCACTGAGGTAAAGCGTTGGTAGGCGCGGCTATAAATCCAGGTTTCTTGGTGATCGACGGGAACAAACATCAAAGTTTGGGCCATTTTCGGGCTAATCACTAGCTTCCAAACATTCGGGAAGCGGTATTGAAACTGACTAGTAGAATCTCCCAGGGACACGGTGAGCGCTTTTTCGTTGAGTTGCCAGTGCACCTTGCGGTGAACGTCAAAGCCCCGCCCAATGGTCGTGGCGTGGACAAAGGGAAGATGCGCGTAATCGAGCTGGTTTTCAACGCAGCGCGAAAAATGCTTGCTCCAGCGTTGGCAAATCTGGCTATAAGAAAATCCAGCGTTTTCAAGCTCACGAAACCAGGGCAGAGCGCGCTCCGGGGTATTTCCCCAGTTGATCCAGAGAAAATCAAACTCCTCGCGCAAAACTTGGGTGGCAAGTTGCAGCAGTGGAGCCTCTTTTTGCAGCTCCGGCACCCAAGCACATGCGCCTGAGGGTTGAAAGCAAAACCCATGAAACGGACATTGCAAGGTATTGTGCTTGATCACCCCCTGACTGAGCTTTGCGCCGCGATGGGGACAGCGATCGCTTTGTGCCACCCAGGTACCTGTCGACGAGCGCCAAACGACCCAAGCGAGGCCAAATCTGCGCAAGGCATTGGGTTTGTTGCGGGAAAGTTCTTCAGGCGAGGCAAAAGCATACCAACCGGGGGGGAGGAGCATCATAGAATTACTGGGGGAACTGCTCATGGCACGGCTCATGTCAAACGACCGCTGAGGCTCAGGTCGGAAGATCGCGGGCTCATCCAAGCATCAAAGTGTCTGAGGAGGACGAGGCCTGGGATCATCAAAGCAATGGAGATGAGAAAATACGTTTCCCAGCCGACCGTCTGGGCCAGCCAGCCGGTCGGGGCTCCTGCCAGGGTGCGGGTGAGCGCCATCAGGCTGGTAAGGAGCGCAAACTGGGTTGCCGTGAACTTGGGATTGCACAGGGTCATCAAAAAAGCACCATAGGCGGCATTGCCCATGCCGCTAAAGAAGTTTTCGGCGGCAATCGTCACGATCATCATCGGGTAGTTGAGACCTAATTTGGCAAGCAGATAAAAGCAAATGCCTGAGACGCCTTGAAACACTCCAAAAATCCCTAAGGCTCGCTTCATCGGGATGCGCGTTAAAGCCAGCCCGCCCACAAAGGTGCCTATGAGTGTCGCCAGAATACCAAAGCCCTTGGTGATGGCACCAATATCGGTGCGGGTAAACCCTAACTCCATCATAAAAGGGGTCATCAAGGCCACCGCCACCACCACGTCAAGCTTATAAAGCAGGATAAAAGCAATCAAGGAGGCCACTTTTTTCTTGTGAAAAAAGTCCAAAAAAGGATCAACCACCGCTTCTTGCAGCGAGTGCGGGCGAGTCGCGTTTGCGCGCGGATTCTCCTTGGGGGCAAAAAAAGTGGTCAACACCCCAATCCCCATGGTGAGCGCCATGATGCGGTAAACCGTCGGCCACGCGAGGTGATCAGAGAGAATCAGCGCAAAGGCACCGGAGAAGATCATGGCAAGCCGATAGCCTAAGTTTGCGGTGGCAGCTCCCACGCCAAACTCCTTTTTTTCCAGCAGTTCCGCCCGGTAGGCGTCTACCACGATGTCTTGACTGGCGCTGAAAAAAGCTACCAGCACTGCAAGCAGCGCCAAATTGGCTGGCGATTGCAAGGGATCGGCAAAAGACATGCCCAGCAAGCAAAAAATGAGCGCCACCTGGCTGCTCACCATCCAGCCTCTGCGCCTGGCCCAAAACGGCGGCAGATAGCGATCCATCAGGGGCGCCCAAAGAACCTTAAGGGTATAGGGCAACCCCACGAGCGAAAAAGCGCCAATCAGTGAGAGATCGACCTTCAGGCTAGCCATCCAGGCCTGCAGCGTCCCGCCCGCTAAGGAAATGGGGATTCCGGAAGAAAAGCCCAGGCCTAGCACGATCAGCATTTTACGGTTAAAAAGATTCCCCCAGAAGGATGTCATCACCTTATCAGGCTAGCATAGGCCATTTGGCCGGTCAAAAGAGAAGCTCAAGACTTGCGCGCTTTGGGGGGGGGTGGGACACGGGACGACTTGTTTGTCGGTGGTTGCCAACCGGAAAACAGAGCAGCCCTGTGTGCCAATAACCCACTGGACACTCGGCACGAAAGTTTAATGAAGCTTTAAGGACAAATTTGAGCTTTAATCATCCCTAGGGGGGAGCCTATGGACGAGATAAAGCAAGATGAAGCCACGACTAATAGGGTACCAAATCCGGAGGTGATACCGGGTCAAGCCAAGAGGAAGCGGAGAAACCTCACGGTTAATTACAAGCTCGAGATCTTGTCCGCGGCGGACCGTTGTCAAAAGGCTAACGGATCGCTAGGAGAGTTGCTGCGGAAGGAGGGGCTTTACGCCTCCCACCTGAGTCTCTGGAGAAAAGAGCGTGAGCAGGGAAAACTGATAAGAAACAGCAAGATACAACGTGGGCCTCGCCCAAAGGAGAGTGAGCTCGAGGAGGAGCTGCGAATCTTCAAGCGAAAGTATAGCGCGTTAGAGCTGAAGTATAGCCAGGCGCAAAAAATCATCGAGGTTCAAAAAAAAATTTCAGAAATTCTGCAGATCAAACACAAGCAGGACTAGAGAAAGAGCCTGGGTCGTTGGCTAGGCTTGTGGAGGCGGTCAAGACGCTGACAGCACAAGGGGTTCCGGCTCAGTTGGCGTGCGAAAGCCTTGAGGTAAGCCGATCGAGCTACTATGCATCGACAAAAGCGCAAGCCGTAGGAGCTAAGGCGAAGCGTGGTCCCTCTCATCGCGCCCTCACAAGCGATGAGAGGGAAAAGGTGGTTGACATTTTGCACTCGCCGCGGTTTTTTGACTGGTCGCCGGCGGCCATTGTCGCGGCGTTACTGGACGACGGGATTTACCTCTGCTCGGTAAGAACCATCTACCGAATTCTCGAGGAGCGGGACGAGCTGAGGGAGTGGAGAAACATCGCGCGCAGGGCGTCTTACCAGAAGCCAGAGCTCTTGGCCACGCAGGAGAATCAGGTTTGGAGTTGGGACATCACCAAGCTGCTGACGCATGAGGAGTGGTTTTACTTCTGTCTTTATGCTATTATTGATATTTTTAGTCGATACGTGGTTGGTTACATGGTTGCAAACAGTGAGTCTGCTGTGCTCGCGCGGGAGCTAGTCGAATCGGCGTACCAGCAGCAAAAAATTCTCCCAGGACAGCTCACGATACACAGCGATCGCGGCGCGGCGGCGAAATCCAAGACGCTCAGCATGCTTTACTCTGACCTCAGCATCGACAAGAGCTTCTCTCGGCTCTCCGTCAGCGATGACAACCCCTTCTCCGAGGCCCAGTTTAAGACTTTGAAATACTCGCCGCACTTTCCTGAACGATTCGCGAGTCTGGGAGACGCGCGCCGAGTTTGTAATAGGCTAATCACCTGGTACAATACCGAGCACTGGCACTCCAGCCTGGCTGACTATACGCCGTCCCAGATTCATCATGGCTTACACCAGGAGCTTGCCAAGATGAGAAAAAAATCCCTGGCTGAAGCCTACCAGAGGAATCCAGAGCGCTTCGGGCGGTTTCCGAAGCCAAGAGAAGTTCCTACCGAGGTCTGGATTAACAAGCCCGAGCAAGTTAAGCCAGGCCTTACTCAGGCGATAGCTAACCTTGCTAAAGACACCCATGAAAAAACCGAAGGAGCAATTTTTGTAAAAAAATAAAACTCAAGAGAAAAGTAAAAAATCGACAAGTGCTCTGCAAATGGCCTTCAGGCGAATTCTGAGGCCCTCTGGATGGCTTCCGATAGCGAAACAGGGGGTGGGTGGTGACAGAACCAAAAACAGCATACAGGGCATTTAAGAGCCGATTAAGGGGGTGAGATATTTTTGTCATCTTTTTGACGGATAACAAAAAAAATAACAAGCAACTAAATAAACCGAGAATGACTTAAACCTCAGAGGCCCTAAAATACATTAAACTTTTTGCCTGAGTGTCCAAATTTGTTGGCACGTTCCGCAGGGCAGTTAGAAGAACTATCGGTCCCGGTAATGGTTATCTTTAATGATTTTTTTGGCTTCCGCCAAAACCTGTTCAGGAGTCAACTTTCTTTTATCGTAAAAAATTAGATTTAAAACGCCGGGGAAAGCCTGTTGAAGAATTCTTAGTCTGTCTTCCTCCTCCGTCGCAGTGGAATTGTCCTGTTGCCGAATGGCAACGATGATTCTAAGGGCCTCATCGTCGCCTAAATTTACTTGATTTTTTATTTTAAATGGCTCATTTCCCCATAGCCCATGGGTTTGCACCCCTGTAAATTCATCCCATGCCTTAGAGTGTTTTATACTTTTAGGTCCAAGCAGAGGAATAAATTTATCAAGGACTGCAGGTTCTTCTGTAAATCTATTAAGGAGGTTTTCTAAAAAACAGGTACAGAGGGCATTCTTTATGTTTTCGTCTCCCTTGCTTTCAGCTAGCAAAGTTTCTATTCCGTTAAATACAGCCTGCGCCTTACTGTATCTATTATCTCTTAGTTTCTTTCCAATAAAATCGGAAAATGTGCTAGCAATACCGTGAACTGTCTCCTGTCCTTCGGTAAAGTTGAGGTATCTTTCGCAATCTCTTTCAAAGTCAGGATCAAGTCCCAGTAAAAAAATAATAAAATTATTTACGTCTACTCTCATGCTGGTCCTTGAAGGGCATCTTGGAGGTCTTTTAATACATTTTCGGCAGCAGCTCTATCCCCTGGAGTCGCAGTCGGTTTTTGTTGTATCCAGTGTCTTAAGAAAACTGCATCATTCTCACCTTTTTGAATGTGACTTCGTCCGCCTAGAAGTTCACCTGTCTTTCTCTCGTACCTTATAGCTGCGGCCGTGCTACAACTTCCAATGACTGCACCGGGTCGATATTGCTGTCTCATCATGTCCGCTAAATGGGGGTCTTGGACATGAGGACGCTGCATTGCTTCCCTTAAGTCTCTAACATATCTCGCAAATGCTGCTTGATTTTTAGCTGCACCCACCGCAGAATCAGCAAACTTCTCAACCCCCTGAACGATCTCCTCAGTGCGATAGCTCTGCCCTACGGCCGAAGCTTGCTTGTCCGCCTTGCCAAATTTCTCGAGGATCTTGAGCGGTCCTTTGCATAGGATCTTTGCTAATCCTCCGGCTTCTAAGGGGAGGATTCCGGTCACCGTGGAAAACAAGCGCTCGTTAAAGCTCAGGGCTTCGCCTGTGATCGGATTGACGCCCGTGTAGGCTTGGTACAGATCCTTAGCCCCAGCGGTGAAAGGCAAGATACCTAGGGCAAGATCCGCCAAGACTTGAGCGGTGTGCACCGCTGATTGAACCTGTGCGAGCAGCTCTCCGAAGGGGCTGGTGTAGTCGCTGCTTTGTGTGCTGGCTTCAGCAGTATCGGTGCTGTTGTTAGCAATCTCAGCGTCAACCGGGGGCTCAGCCGGAGTCTGGGGCGCCGCTGGTTCGGTTGCCTCATGGGCGGCCTGAATGAGCGATTCCACTCCGTGCTTGAGGATATCTTGGCTCAGCTCCTTGGCTGCTTGCTGGGGAAGGGTTTTTCCCTCCTCAGGGCTGAGAAAGTTGGGTTCTTGCATTTTTGAGAGCAAGGGACCCAGGCTGTCAATGGCCTGCACAATTTTTTCTTGTGCGGGCGAGAGCTGATCCTGCCAGCCGTTCAGTTCCTCGAGAAGCTCCCGACTGAGTCGTTCGTTCCAAGACTTAAGCTTTTGGCCGGCGATGCGCTTGGTTTGCTCTCCCATCTTCACTGCGCGAAAGAAGCCGTAAGTATCCACCAGGCTATCTACATGCTCGATCACTCTTTTTTGTGCTTTTTTGATGCGCGCCAGGGATGCTCCACTCACCCGGCTTTTTTCTAAATTCTGAAGCGTGAGATCCTGCAAGAGTTTCCAATGGGAAAAAATCGTCAAAAACCGACCCCGCTCTCCCTCTTTTAAAGCAGCATCGAGTCGCTGAACGGTGTGCTCAGTTTCATTGTCAAAGTAATCTAGAGTCGTCGTCGCAGCAGAAGCAGCAGAGAGCCCGTCGCTAGCGTTGGTCACATTCCCTGGATCGCCTGCAGTAAAAAGCGGCTCTACCTCCCCTGCAAAAGTAAAAGAGGAGGCTGGGATCTCTAAATTCCCGAAACTTGCTTTAATCTCATCCCCGCGCTGGGTCACCTCCTGCTGATTCGATTGCACAGCCGACTGCAAGCGCTCCCTCGTCTGTACAACGGCATGGTTGAGTTGCTGATAAAGCTCAGCTAGGTTTTGATCTGCCGCAAACAGGTTCGCCATTTGCTCGGAGGTCATAGAATCAAAGTCGTCAAAATTGATTTTTTGTAATTCCTGATTCAAAAGGTCTAGTTTGAGTTGGATCTCTGCACACTCCTGTTCGAATTCCTTCTCCAGTGCGTGGGCTGCCTGTTCTTCAGGGTTACTACGGTCGTTTGCTTGGACCTTATATTCTGCAATCTCCCGCTTTAGGTCCTCAATGCGGGCTGCAATGCTTGGATCGAGCTGCTTTAAAGAGATCGTTACCTGGCAGTTAACCGTGTTCACCGTGTCATGGTTCAATCGGGCGGAACAAATAGGCAGGGGTGATCCACCCTGTGCATTCCAGTATTTTAAAGTCAACAAGAGGCCAATTAAGTTTTCACCCACAAAGTGAATGGCAATTGAATTCGATCCTTCATCAAATAAGTTCATTGCTGGAAAAGCTAGCAACGTCCAAACGGGTTGCTCAAATTCGTAACCCTCGAGCTGAACTTTTTGACTGTTGACCAGGAGATAATATTCTGGATGTTTGAGATTCTTGTAGTAGGTCCTAATATCCCCCGCTGACTGATTTCTCCAAGATCCTGATTTGGTTTTGTTTCCATCTGCCTGCAATTCAAAGCAAGATTTTCCTGGACACGGACTGCCCTCAGCGCTCGGGTTAACCCCGACAAGCAATATCCCAGCTACGGCGTAGAGCAAACGTAAACGGCTTCCTAACGGCGATCGCTGGCGTATCATTTCTATTGCCCCTCCCCGGTTGGGGCAACGTCGGGGCTGATCGGGGGAGCCGCAGCAAGAGTTGCCCACTGAGTGAGCAACTCATCATGAAGTTGAATGGCTTCCAGCAAAATTGCGTTGGGCATGTCATTTTCTTTGACGCGCAGCTGTTTGATGGCGTTGATTCTCTGCCCGAGGGGAGAAAGTGCTTTGGGTCCGCAAAACTCGGCGGGAATGAGTGTGAATCCAATATTGCCCCAAGCCCCTGATTTGAAGAACCCCTTGGCGCCTTGCAGGACCGGTTTAAATAAAAGGCATCCCAAAGCGTAGGGCGATCCTGCCTGCTTCAGGGCCCTCACGTCCTGGCATTGCTCTTGATAAACTAGCACTCTCTGAAAAAAGTCATAAGTGGGCTTTAATTTGTTTCCGCAGCCAAAAGCGGATTGATTTTCCGGATCCTTCCTGATTTGCATTTCCTCTTTGAGCAGTGCCCCGATTGTATCAAGAAACCCAACGGACAGGGCGGTATCGAGGCGCTTTTTCTCCCCGGATTGCTGATCCGTGTTGATAGCTGTGTGAAGGCAGTCATTCAATTGCTTCTCAATTTTGGGGAGCTGAGTTGCCACGGTGTGCGCAAAATATTCCCCCCTTTGGTGGGCATAATTTTGGATATGCTGGAGCTGAGTCAGATAGGCCGCTGGGGGATCAATTTTTGATATTTGATAATGCGTGAGAAACGTTTGCCAAGGTGTGAGTTGCTCTTCGTACTCAGTAAAAGTGTTTTTCATTTTTGCTACAAGAATTCCTGCCTGTGCTTCAAGTAGGGTTTGATCGGCGCTTTCCTCTTTGCGGAGCCCGATCAGTCGAGCTTGTGCAAGGGCGAGGTCGCTAGTGTTTTTTGCCCCCAAGGATAGGGTTACCTCATCTTGCAGCTTCTTCTTCTCGGTTGTTTCCGAGCCGTGATAGTGTTGGAAATGGTCAAGGAGACTAGTATAGTCTTTTACATAAGACTGTTGGTTTTTGGTGTATTTGAGATTGATTGTGCTGCCCTGAAAGTTGCTCTCCTTGATGTTTTTGATTTCATCGTTTAACCCCTCCATCTTGGCGTGCTGGGAGTCGGTCAGTCGACTGTGCCCGAGTGTCAGGAGAGCTTTCTTAACTTCGATAAGCTGGTCGCGATGAGCTTTTTTCTGATCGACGCTCTGCCTCGCGCGTTTGAGTGCAAGTTCTTTTGAGGACTTGTTATTCTGAGCTAAAGTCTTCCAATTATCCCTTTCGTTCAGGTATTGTTGATAGGTCAAAGCTTGCAATTCAGTTGCACAAAAAAATATCCCTACGAGCCAAAGGAGACTTGCCTTGACTGAGAATCCAACCCATTTTTGTCTATTTTTGAGGCCTTCAAGCATGATTTTGCACTCCGATGATGGTTGCTCCCACCAGGTTAGCGTGTCTTTTTTTTCCATTTTGATAAAGACCATGGACAAATTGGTCTATCATCCCGTGCGGACCGGAGATCTGTAGAATGAGCTGATCCCTGAGCTCTTCTAGGAGGCGCGAAACCACCTGCTTATCAGAAAAGTTCGAGTCCAGTGCCTGTTGCGCAACCCTAACCTGGTGTTGCGCTTCTTGCACCCTTTTTTCCAGCTGAGTTAGGTATTCCTTGTCAAGTAGGTCGACGAAGCGCTGGAGGGGGTTAGGTGTCCCGGGCATCAGTTTTTTAATGCTGTCCTCGAGATCTGCTCCGGTACTGACGTCTTTGAGGCCTAAAATCCCGTCTAGAAAATCGGTAAAGGTATTGATTACTAGCGTCAGTTCGCGCAAACTGAAAATGTTCTCCTTCTCGTGTTCAAGTTGCCGATTGAGCTCGGGAAGTAGTTTTCTCAGAGGTTCCCACTTCAATTGGAAGTTGCTGAGGTTTTCTTGATTGCGCTGAAACAGCGCAAGAAGATTTTGAGCCAGGCTAGGCATTTCTTGCGGCAGCGCTTGCAATCCTTTTAGGGTCGCAGCCATCAGCTGGGCTTGTGTGCTGAGTTGGGTGAGATGCTGGCGTGCTTCCTGTTGAGTCCTCAAAGCGATGCGATTCATCTCGAGGGTAAGGAAAATTTCACAACCCCTTGGAAAGAGGGAGTCTAAGAAGATCTTGGGCGCCAGAGGTGAAATTTTTAAGCTGCCCAAAGGGGCGTGATTCGTCTGAGTTAAGGTGATTTTTCGATTGTGGTCGATGTTGAGATCCTGAAAACCTAAGAAATCTGAGTTATTGTAACGTGCTGCTGCAGAGTCGTCCGCAGGGGAGGCTGCGAAGGGTTTGCCGAGCCTGATTTGCAGAGTGGAGAAGGGCTGGCTCAGTCTGCAGGCGCGAGAGACTTTGACTTTGACAACTGTTTCAAACGGTACAGCAGGAAAAGTCCCCCACTCGTTTTTTAACTCAATAGTCGGATACAGACACGAACTCAGGTTGCCGTCAGGGGTTTTCTGACAATTAAGCTCAGACACGACGGGGTAGGTGGTCACTTTGGAGCGATACGCGCTGGGCTCGTTTTCTACCGGAAAATTGGGTAAACTTTCGGGAAGAACTTCCTTACAATCGACAAGAGAAGCGGCAGAGCTGTCATAGCAGCCAAAAAAAATAACCATGCCCAGCAGGAGAGTGAGACAAATTACTTTTTTCGAAGTGCTGGTTAGCAAAAATGAACCTATAAGTTTTGACCCGATAGATTTCATTGCTTCCACTCCTTGCCAAAAAATGATCTGTCAATCAACTCACCACTCACCACTCTAAAAAAAACGCCGTTTACGGTTGCGCTGGAGCTTGGAACGCCGCTAGTGCTCTGAAAACTTCAATCTGAATGAGAGCCTGAAGGGTTTGATGCAAGGCTTCATTTTTTGCAATTTGCCCAGGGAGGTTCGTTAAAGAGCTGAGAATATGGTCTGTTTGTTGGCTCTCTGGCGTCCGGTTGACTTTGATGAAGGTATTGACCGTGATGTTTCTTGGTTGGGTTTCGGTGCCGCCCGATTTTTCGATTGCCAGGTCATGAGTGTGATTGGCATTAGTCCAGGCGCTGTCGTTGCGGTCAATATAGAAACTTCGGGTCGAATTATCCCACCCCGTCTGGTGATTGTCTCGTGATTCGTAAGGGTTGCGCTCACGGTCTTCGTGGGGCTTATTGTGGGAGTCAACGGTGCGGTAAAATTTGGCGTTTCCCGCGTGGGAAGTTCCTGGGTGATTATAGCTACCAAATTGATCGGCTCGATAACTGCCGATCCCTAAATTACCCTCGGAACATCCCTCAGTTGTTGGGCGACCCTCATTGCTTGACCTTAAAAAAACGCCTCGTGCATCAGGGATATTTGACTCGTTCCAGAGTTTTTCGCGAAAGAGATCGCTGTCTTGCGCGTTCTGGCCTGCCATTAAAATCCATCCCTGACCATAGATCTCTTGAAACTGAGTGACGTTCAAAATCGATTGTCTAATTTCTCCGAGGTTGCCCGTGTCTTTTTCGGGAGTGAGCGCGTGAGCTTCCAGGGTGGACTGCAGTGCGATAGTGAGTAAGATGGGAAGTAAAATCACAAAAGGGACTACGCCTCGTTGAGGTGAAAATTGATGGGACTTCATTTTATACTCCTAAAAAACTGCTCAGAGCCTCAGAGCGGATAATTTGAGACCTGCTCTGTCGAGCCGATTTCCTCTTGAGAGATAGGGCATTTCTTTCTCTGGTGGAAACTGATTGCCTGCTGGTGGCAAAGAGAGTTAGCACATTCCCAGAAAGATTGGCAAATTAAATTTTTGCTTTTAAGGTTGGCGAGACACAAGGCGGATCACATCCTAAGCCGAAGGGTAAAGTTCTCCGTGCGTTGAAACGTTGATGAGGCGTTGATTCAGTGAGATCATTTCTCAGAGTTACTGGGGGTAGTTGGGCACCGTTGGAGGACCTGACCAGCCGCCTTCTCTGCTCAGGTTTTTCTGCTATGATGCGGCTAAACCGGGTAAGCTCTTCAAGCTTTAGAGCTCGTTTCGCAAACCCCGAATATCATAGTTTAGCTAAAATGACGCAAGCGCAGGCTAAAAATGTCATTGCCCGATAGACTTCGGGGCGGTGAATCCGTAGCGTTCGAATCCCGCGATATTGATTGAGTCATGAATGGGTACGTTCAACAACCCACCGCTTGGCATTATAGCGTCGAATGGGTTTAACTTGAGCCCCGCGCTTAATAATATGAGAAGTGTAGCCCCACTCTTCTACTAGCTGCCGGTTGGCAGCTGAGTCGAAGCCCTTGTCTGCGCAGAGGTGCTGCTCAACTTCTTTTGGTTTAGGCCTGGGTAGTCCAATACTTTCGAGGGTTTCTTCAATCTGGTGCATATCGGACTCGTTTGCTGGAATGATCTTAACCGCAATGGGTATCCCATTTTTGTCAGTTAAGATTATATGCTTGATTCCGGGTCGGACCCGATCTATTGGGTTCTTTCCAGTATTTTTAGAACATCCGGGAGCCTGATTTAGGGACCCATCGATCGATTGGAAAGACCAATCTATGCCGAGTGTCTCATCGTACAATTGCGGTGCCTCTTCCATGAGTTGATCAAAAAAACCGGCGCTTACCCACTTTTTTAGATATTTACCAAGACTGGTGCGGCTGCCAAAATACCTTGGAACCAGATCTCATGGGCATCCTGATCGAATCCAAAACAGCAATCCACAAAAAATTTTTCGAAGGTCTGCGTGGAGTCACCCCCCTTCCGTGCCCTTGCCTGTTTCAATTTCAGGAGGCAAAATTTTTTGGATCAGTTTCCAGTCTTTTTCTGATAGAGTGCAAGTCGAGGGAATTATATGCGCCTTTCTTCTTTGATGTCTGAAAGACATACATGAATTACCTAATTTATTCTATTTAGAGGTTTGCGAAACGGTGTCTAAGCTAGGATCCTCACACTTGTTTTGAGATCCGCTTTCCCAAGTGCCAGCCGTAAGCGCAGTCCTCAGCCGCGGCTTTAAGCCAAAGCTCAGCAGCATTTTAAGTGTCTTTTCAATCAGGCAACTCCAGTAGCTCAACGAGCGCAGTTTGCCGAGGCGTTTGATTGGTTTGATGGATGGCCATAGCAAAGGCCTTGCGGCTGCCGACAAAGACTGCAAGTTTTCTGGCGCGCGTCAGACCGGTGTAGATGAGATTACGAAAAAGCATATTAAAGTGCTGGCTCATGACGGGCAGGATCACGGCTTGAAATTCGCTACCTTGGGATTTATGCACGGTAATGGCGTAGGCCAAAGCGAGATCACTTAAGTCCTCTTTTCCGTAACTCACTTGCCGCTCACCGCCACCTGTCATCGTGACGGTGCAGCTGAGCTCCGTGGGATCGAGATCGGTGATATGGCCAATGTCGCCGTTGAACACCCCCAGCTCATAGTTGTTGCGGGTCTGAATGACCCGGTCACCGACCCGCATTAATTTGCCGCCGATTTCTACTTGGCGTTTGCTTGGCGCAGGAGGATTTTTGATGCGCTGCAGCGCCTCGTTGAGGTGGGCAGTGCCCAGCGTTCCCCGGATTTGCGGGGTGAGAACTTGAATCTCAGGGTGGGCCTCTCCAAGCCACTCGGGCAACGTTTTGGTGTAGAGTCGCATCACCGTCTCGACTGCGGTATAGCCGTAATTGAGAGTGGACCAGGGGTGGACTGATTTAAGCACGGTCATGAGTTCCTCCGTCAGCGAGGCAGCCTGACTTAGGTCATTGAAGTTGACGTGCCGGAATTTTTCAGGAATACGCAAAACTCCGGAAGGGGGAAGACTTGTCATCGTGGGAGAGGCGGCACTTGGCCTGGGGCCTGACTCTCGAGCGGTCGCAAGTAGGGGGTCTGGATCTAAGGGGTTGATTTCAATGCCATTTGCGGTTTTCTCTAGTCTCCCCTGCCACTGCTTGCCGAGTTGTACGAAAGGGCCAGTCGGCGTTTTTAAGGTTTGCTCGATGGCAAGGCGGGCGCGCGTGAGGAATTGCACCTGTTCTCGTGTAGCCTCATCGGCGTCGACAAACAGGCAGTCGTGCCCATGGGCGAATGCTTGCGGTTGTGCGAGTGGGGAGAGAATGGCGGGCACCTGACCGGAGTTAATGGCGTGGGCAAATCGGATAATCGAGGAGCTGCTCGCCTGTCGAAAGATCTGGGTCAGGCGGAAGCGTGGCACTTGCGCACTTTTCAGTAAGTCGCGCAAGACCTCGCCTGCCCCCACGGCTGGTAATTGATCTGGATCGCCAATCAGCAGCACTTGGGCTCCGGCAGGCACGGCTTTGAGCAGGCTTGCAGCGAGGCTGATGTCCAGCATGGAGGTCTCATCACAGATCAAAAAATCAGTTCTTAGGGGTTCTTGCTCGTTGCGTCTAAAGTTGTTCAGCTCCGGGGCCCATTCCAGCAAGCGATGAATGGTTTTGGCTTCAGCGCCGATCACTTCGGACATCCGTTGCGCCGCGCGACCCGTGGGTGCGGTCAGCAACACCTGCTTGTTCATCGCTTGCAGCATGGCAACAAGTACCCGAGTACAGGTGGTTTTACCGCACCCTGGACCACCGGTGAGCACGGAGAAGGATTGTCCGGCAATGCCTAAGATCGCGAGCCGCTGCTCGTCGCTGAGTTGCAAGGTGTTTTGCTGGCAATACTGCGCCATCCAGCTTTCCAGCTGCGCTGGATGGGAGACGACAGGCTGGCTTAAGGCTTGCAAAATACTGTTGGCTGCGCTGATTTCATCAAAATACAGTTTCTTCGAGTAGTAGCAGTGGTGCTTGACCCCCTCACGAAGGAGCGTACGGGCTTTGATCTGATCGCTTTGCAGCAGCACCTGCAGGAGGTTTTGGATCTGCTCTAGTTTCAAGTCTTCTTGCAGCAGCTCTCGGGTGTTTGCAGTGATCTGGGTGTCTTCTAGAAAACAGTGCCCCTGGTCGCGACTGGCTGCTAAAGCGTGCTTGATACCCGCTTCGATCCGGGCCATCCCCGCCCGCTCAAAACCCATGGCAAGCGCAATTTTATCGGCAGAGAAAAATCCAATGCCGTAAATATCTTGCGCTAAACGATAGGGATTGCTGGTAACCGTGGCAATTGCTTGGTCACCGTAGGTTTTATAAATTTTAGTCGCAAAGAGCGAGGAGATGCCAAAGTTTTGTAAAAAAATCATCACGTCGCGAATCGCACGGTGTTTTTCCCAAGATTCCTGAATTTGTTTGAGTTTCTTGGTGGTAATGCCTGGAACTAGCAGCAGATCGGTGATCTGACTTTCAAAGACCTCAAGCGTTTGTTTGCCAAAGTGATCGACGATCCGCTTGGCCGTGGCAGGTCCCACCCCTTTGATCAAGCCAGAGCCGAGGTATTTCTCCAGGGCTGCGGCCGATGAGGGTTTGGTCTCAGAGGCGCGTACGGCTTTGAACTGTTCGCCGTACTTGGGGTGGCGGCTCCAGCTGCCCCAAAACTCCATCGTCGCGCCAGCAAAGATTTTCACTTGATGGATCACCACGGTGGTCATTTTTTGGGTCGCTTGACCAAAAGGTGTGACCTTGAGCACGGACCAGCCGCTTTCCTCACTATGGAAGGTGACGCGCTCGACCACCCCGTGGAGTCGCTCAAGGCCTGCGGTGCTGTTCGGGTGGGAGGAGGCGGCGGCAGCAGTAGGTTGGGGGGGTGTGCTAAAGGTCATCAAGCGGGGGCTCACTTTCAAGGTTGCTGCGCAAGTCACGAGGTTTTGGGTAAAAAATAGGCTACTTTGGATCTTTTTTACAGGTATTCTTCCGGTTTGTGTGAGAAATTTAGAAGCAGGCGAAAAC
>JAYTHP010000002.1:0-7464 GCA_043732485.1 Oligoflexia bacterium | reverse complement strand
GGATCACCCGAAGGGGTGGACTCCCCAAACCGGATCCAGCCTTCATAGCTTTTGCGGGAGTGCAAGAAATACTGGGCCAGCTTCACGCCTTCGCCGACCAGCACCAGCAGCAAGCCTGTGGCAAAAGGATCCAGCGTCCCGCCGTGGCCCCATTTAAGTCTTGGCGCGTGATCAGGCGGGTGCGGGCTGGGTCGTTGAGCCGGGGCGGATCTTGCAGCTCTTTTGAGCTCTTCGAGCGCTTGCGCTGAGCTGATGCCTGCAGGTTTATCGAGGAGGAGCGCTCCGCCTTGCAAGAGGGATGGGGTCAAGGCTTCAGTCACAAGGAGGTGGCGGTAGTAGTAGCCGTCTCTTCTACAGCCGCTGGTTCGGTCGCGGGCGTCGTCGCCTGGGCCAAACTGCTTAGCGCGGTCTCTTTGAGTAACTCCTGCACGCGCAGCGAGTTTTCAAAGCCGATGTCTTCTTTAAAAATTAAGTACGGGATATGCCTTAATTTCAAGACCGACGCAAGATGCCGCCTTAAAAACCCGGAAGCACTGCTTAAGCCTGCCAAACAGTTGTTCATGACTGCCGGAGACTCTGTCAAGTGACCACCCATGATCGAGACAAAAAGCGTGGCTTGACTGCCGTCGGCGGTCACTTCGACTTGCGTGAAGGTCAGCATCGGCACCCGTGGATCTTTTAAATCGCGGGCAACAAACACGGAGAGTTCTCTTTGGATCACGCCTTGCAGTCTTAATCTTCGGGTGTTTTGCATGTGCCTTGGCTCGCTTTCTTGCTTTTGTGGTGGGTGGACGCAAAAGCCCCCCACCTGTGACTAAGGGTTCAGCTCCGGCGTGACGAGCTCGATTTGGTAGGCTTCAATGATATCGCCTGGTTTCATGTCATTATAGTTATCAATCCCAATCCCGCACTCAAAGCCCGTGGTCACTTCCTTGGTGTCATCCTTGAAGCGTCTGAGGGAAGACATTTTCCCTTCAAAAATGATCCGGCTGTCACGAAGCAGCCTGACGTGCGCACCGCGGGAAATCTTGCCATCGACCACCGAGGAACCAGCAATCGTCCCGATTTTCGGTACCGTGAAGGTCTGTCTGACCTCGGCGCGTCCGAGGAATTTCTCGACCTTCTTCTTGTCGAGTAACCCGACCATGGCCTTTTTCATGTCATCAATCAGCTCATAAATCACGTTGTAGCATTTCACTTCAATGTGCTCAGCCTCAGCCACCTGTCTAGCCTTGGTCTCAGGCCTGACTTGAAAGCCTAAGATCAAAGCTCCTGCCGCACTGGCCAACAGCACGTCACTTTCTGTGATCCCACCCGGTGCTGCAAGCACGATTTTGATCTTCACTTGCCCCGTGGCGAGCTTCTCCAGGCTATCGCGAATCGCTTCCACCGAACCAAAGGTGTCACCCTTGAGAATGACATTCAGTTCCTTCAGATCGCCTGCTTGAATCTTCGAGAACAACTGCTCCAGCGTCACTTTCGATTGTAACGAGGAGGTTTTCGAACGATTGACGTCCTGACGGTTCGCGGCAATTTGGCGGGCCGCGAGATCTTCATCCGTGGCATTAAACAGCTCCCCTGCGCCAGGCAAGCCTTCAAAGCCTAACACTTCAACGGCAACCCCAGGTTTGGCCGAGAGCACGGTTACCCCTTGATCGTCGGTTAAAGCTTTCACTTTCCCGGCAAACAGCCCAGCCACAATCGGATCGCCTACCCGTAAGGTGCCTTGACGAATCAAGACGCTTACCACCGGGCCTCGGCCCTTCTCAAGCCGCGACTCTAAGACCGTGCCTTGCGCCTTGAGGCTCGGGTCGGCTTTTAAATCAAGAATTTCCGCTTGCAGCAAGATGGCATCAAGCAACTGATCCAAATTGGTGCGCTTCAGCGCTGAGACTCCCACAAACTGCGTCTCGCCACCCCAATCCTCCGACAGCAAGTTGAGATCCGCAAGCGTTTGCTTGATTTTCTCTGGATTAGCCCCAGGCTTGTCAATTTTATTGACCGCTACAATGATCGGCACCTTGGCCGACTGGGCGTGACTTAAGGCTTCACGGGTTTGCGGCATCACGCCGTCATCAGCTGAGACTACCAAAATGACAATGTCCGTTACGTTGGCGCCGCGTGCTCGCATCACGGTAAAAGCCTCGTGACCGGGCGTGTCAATGAAGGTGATCCATTTACCGGCCTTTTGTACGGTGTAAGCGCCTAAGTGCTGGGTAATGCCGCCTGCTTCGCCAGCCACCACGTTGGTCTCACGAATGGCATCCAAAAGGGTCGTTTTACCATGATCGACGTGCCCCATAATCGTCACAATCGGAGGTCGCGACTCCATGTGCGCTGGCAAAGAAGCCGCTTCTTCCAGCAAGCTCGACTCATTGAACGCGACACTGCGCACCTCGTGCTGATACTCACTGGCAATGAGAGTGGCGGTATCAAAATCGAGTACCTGATGGAGCGTAGCCATTTGCCCCATCGACATGATCTTCTTCATCACGTCAGCAGCCTTCACCGCTAACTGGTTGGCCAAGTCTTGCACCGAGATGCTTTGCTCCATCTGCACGATGCGCTTTTGGGCTTTAGCGACCGTCTTTTGCGTTTTTTTGATTTCTTTTCCTAAGGGAATTTTTTTCTTCTTCGGTAAGAACACGAGCTCTTTTTTACGGTAATCCGCAAATCTCACATCCTCAGGACGAATCTCGGCCTCTCGTCCGGTGCCTCGTTTTTTGGCGGCCTCTTCTTCCACCATCTGATCGAGGTTCTCTTTCGTCATCTTGATGATACGAAATCCCTCTTTATCTTGGGTGGCAGCCCCCTTGACAATCGGCTTCATCGGTCCACTCGTCACAAGCGGCGTGGCAGTAGGCGTGGCTGCCGCTTGAATCACGGGCCTGGGGACCGGAGGCAAGGCTTCAACAATTTTTAAAATACTGCGACGCGGTGCCACCGGGCGCGGCGTTAAGACGATCGGCGGACGGATGGCTTTCGTCTTGGCAGGCACCACGGCTTCAGCGGTGGACCCACTCATCCCGCTTAATTGAGCCTCTTCCTCAGTCAGGCGACGACGGGGGGTGGCGCCACTTTCTGCAGTCTCACCCTCCTGCGAGGTCACCTCAGGGCTAGCAGAGGCGGCAGCGACCTGCTCGCTGCTGGTTGCCGCCTCCAGCGGAAGGTCGGACTCCGCAACAGAACTGGCGTCGTGTTCTTCTCCACCTGCCAGCCCGGCTGGGCTGAGCGCCTCGTCCGTTGCAGTAGCTGGATGGCTCGTGGCATCAAGCGTTTCCTCCAGGGCGTCGCTTTCCGGAACGCTCCGCTCCTGACGCTTCAGCCCAGAGCCAAGCAGGCTGGTCTCGCCGACGCCTGCGGTTCCTTCCTTCGTACGCCGTCTGATCACCGGGCTTGCGACCTTCTTGTCGGCTCCAGCAGCGCCGTCGGCAAGGCTTGCCGCTGCTCCCTCAGACGTGGTTTTTTTCTTGGTCCGCGGGGCTGGCTTTTTAAGCGCCTTGCCAGCGGCCACCCCTTTTTTCATCGATAAGCGCGCGGTTTGCGCTTCCAGGTCACTCAAATCACTCATGTGGTTTTTCACCTGAATGTTGAGGGTTTTTAATTTATTAAGCAAGGAAATCGAGTCCAAGCCTAGTTCCTTGGCAAGTTCGTACACTTTCACGCTGCTGTCTTGTGGCAATTCGGTGGCTGACATTTTTTTCTTTCCTTAGAAGTCTTGAGATTCTTGAGAGTCGTGGACGACGGTTGACCAAAAAATTTTAGGCGTCATGGGAGCTGTGGCCCGCAGAGGTCTTGTCGCTGGCAATCAACTCGCTGGCCGTTTCAGTGTCTGGAGCCTCCGTGCTGACCGCTGTGTCAGGCGAGGGCGATAGCACTGCTTCTGAGGCCACTGCTGCTGCGGCTTCCTCAGCGGTTTTTTGCGTTGCAGCCGCCTCCGCTTCCGCCTCAGCGGCGGCAGCAGCACTCAGCGTCTCTTCTGCTCCCGCTTGCTTCATCATTTGCTTCAAGCGCTCTTCAGCCATCGACTTGGCGTTTCGCATCGAGTCCGGCTGGAAATTGCGATCCTCAGACGACGCCTGAGGCTGCGGCTGTGAGGCATTTAAGCTCAGCATGTCGCCAGCGTTTTCCACCACCTTGCTGGCCAGGTTCTTTAAGTTTAAGGCAGCTTCAGGCGTTTCATAGCCCGGGATTTTTTGTAAACTTTCAATCGAGGCTTCTGACACTTGTCTGACGTTCATGAAGCCTGCTTGATAAATGCCCTGCGCTAAGGTTTCGGTAATCTCTTCAATGTGTTGCAGGTTAAAGAGCGCCTCAGCCGTGCGTTTTTGTAATTTCGACTTGGAAATGATGTCCAGTCTCCAGCCCGTCAATTGCGCAGCAAGCCTCACGTTCTGCCCTTTGCGCCCAATGGCCAGCGACAGCTGATCATCTTCGACCATGATTTCCATGGTGCGGTTGCGTTCATCCATACGGACGGAAGAGATCTCAGCAGGCGCTAAGGCCGAGCGTACAAACATCACCGGATTGTCGGACCAAGGGATAATGTCAATTTTTTCCCCCTTCAACTCCTGAATGACGTTTTGTACGCGGATACCCTTCATCCCTACGCAAGCGCCCACCGGATCAATGTCGCGGTCTTTCGAAACCACGGCCATCTTCGAGCGCGCTCCCGGTTCGCGGGAGCACAATTTAATTTCAATAATGCCTTCTCGGATCTCAGGCACTTCCATTTCAAACAGTTTCATCAGGTATTTCGGCGAAGTGCGAGTCAAATACAGCTGCGGCCCGCGTGGAGTCTGAACCACGTCCGATAAGTAGGCCTGCACCCTATCGCCTGGCTTGAATTGTTCGCCCGGGATAATGTCGTTGCGCGGTAACAGCGCGTCGGTTTTTCCTAAATCAATCACGAGGTTGCCACGCTCGGTGCGGCGAGCAATCCCGGTGATGATTTCACCCTTGCGGTTAATGTATTCATTGAAGGTGATGTTTTGCTCGGCATCCCGTACTTTTTGGAAAATCACCTGCTTAGCCGTCTGAGCATCAATACGACCAAAGTCGGCCCCTTCCACCTTAATGCCCAACTCATCGCCAATCACCGCTTCAGCGTCTAATTTCAGCGCTTCGGCGATTTCAATTTCTTCCGATTCATCCAGCATCTCAGGCTCACTTTCCACCACTTTTTTGAAGTGAAAAAGATCAATTTCGCCTGAGTCATTGTTGTAATGGGCTTCAAGGGTCGCATGAATTCCAAACTTCTTTTGGGCAGCCATCAACACCGCTTGCTCCAAGGCGCTGATAATGATTTCTTTTTTGATGCCTCTTTCTTTACCGACGGATTCGATGACCCGGCTTAGTTCCGATGGGTTCATGCTTTTGACTCTCTTTCATCTCCCTCTACGAAACTGAAATCAGGCTCGAGATGGGCTTTGGATATGAGGGGAAGGGGGATGAGCACGCTCATCTCTTCCTCGCTGTTTGTATTGGACCCCACCGGCTTGTGGGATCGGGATTGACGGGAACTTAAGGCGCGTGTACCGGAAGGAGTGGTTTTCTTCTTCTTGCCAAAAACATCCCCTTCATGGGGGGAGAAGGTCAAAATCACCTTGCCTCGGGTCACACCTCTTAAGGTTCCTAAAAACTTCTTTTGTCGCGGATAAATGCGCACATAGTCGCCGTTTTCGCACTCTTCTTCCGTGAGTGGACGAAAAATCTGCAGCCTGACGTAACGCTCCTTGAAGTCCTCGTAATCTTCCAGCAGGCGAAGCGGTCTTGCTAAACCAGGCGAGGAGACCTCAAGCTCATAGTTTTCAGGCAACAGAGGCTGCAATTCCGGGAGGGTGTCTAAAATCTCGTTCAGGAGGTGAGTGGCCTTCACGCAGTCTTGGATCCCAATGTTCTTGGTCAAGCCTAAGGGTGCGTCCACGTCAGCCGCGCTGACGTTCTCTCCTTCGCTGGGCTGGCTAATTGACAGGTCGCAAGCAGGCTGAGCGTCACTTAAGGTTTCAGTGGCAGCTTCCGTGATAGCTTTCCTTCTTTGGTGATCAATGAAGATCCGCAGCACCTTTTGTCGGTGCAACTGCCACTCTAAATGAACAATCCGGTACTGGGCAGCCTGGAGAACCGGCTCTAGCAAAAAAATAAGACGCTCCCTGGCCTTAAGCTCGCTGGCTTGGGCTGGCGGTGAGGGGCTGTTTTGTTCTTGTTCAGCGTTGATTTCGATCATGGTTTCAATCCTAGTGTTGTAGGCTCCTGGGGCTACTCTTAATCTTCCTTCTTTGCTTCCTTCTGTCTAATGCTGCCTGCGAACCTTCTGCCGAAGCGCCGCGCCTGTTGACCCGCGTCTTTTGATCACTCTTTGATCACTCTCTTCGGTCTGTTTTGCAGCCTGACTGTGACCCCTCAGCTTTACGGAGGAACCCAGACTTTCTTAAAAAATTAAAAGTTCTTAAGAGGTTAAGAAAATAGCCCCGCAATTGCCCAAGCACTCATCTCCCGGGGTTCAAGTGCGCGCCCCTGATGGCCGCGTCAAAACGCAGGGTCAGGCCTTAAAACGCAAAAAACCCCCAAGCAAGATCGTCTCCAGGCTTCTCTGGTGAAGGCTTGAGACGTTGAAAGGCTGGCTTGGACCGGACTGGACTCACGGACTGGCGTCTTGTCTCTTGTCTAAGTAAGCTTTCCATTCAAGCTCTTCGTACCAGCAGAGAAGACCTCAAGCTCGGGCTAACCCCGGGCTACCTAGGACAACAGTCAAACCACTTCGGCAAACTGGCAGAATGCCGACCCATCGTGCAAGGGACGTCAACTCTTTTTTCCTGAGTTTCGAGCAACCTTAGCATAAATTTCGCTCCGTGCCAATCGCATTCTTGGTCTTAAGCTTAGGGAACCTCAGTTTAGGCTTGCAATGAAGAGAGAGTCCTTTTTCCAGAGGCTTAGCTGATTTTTTGGGGACAAGCCGGCTACTCGCCGCAAAAGTGTGATAAAGTATTGTCTACTATGACGCTCGTTTCATCTCATCAAGACAATCAGACTCAGAAAACTCAGGTTCGGGTACGTTTTGCTCCTTCCCCCACCGGCAATCTCCACATCGGAGGCGTGCGCACGGCCTTGTTCAACTGGCTTTTCGCTCAGCATCACCAGGGTGTTTTCCTTGTGCGGATTGAAGACACCGATTTAGAGCGCTCCAAGGCCGAGTACACTCAAGAGATCATGGATTCGCTGCACTGGTTAGGGATCACTTGGGATGAGACCCCGCTGTTCCAGAGTCAGCAGCGGGAGAAGTATCTTACGCTGGCTCAGACGTGGGTCACGCAAGGGCACGCCTACTATTGCTTTTGCTCCGAGCAGGAGGTCGAGGAGATGCGGGTGCAGGCCAGCGCCCGGGGGGAAAAACCTCAATACAATCGATCGTGTCGCCATCTGAAGTACCATGCTGAGAGTCTGGCTAAGCCTTGGGTGATTCGC
>JAYTHP010000001.1:0-20748 GCA_043732485.1 Oligoflexia bacterium | reverse complement strand
AGATCTCTCAACGCTTTAAAAGAGAGAAGGTCCCAACCGTTTCGGCTGAGACAATCTACACCCATATTTACAAAGACCGCCAATTAGGAGGCCGACTCTGGAGTAATCTGCGTTGGTCACATAAGCGGCGCAAGAAGCGAAACCCCTCACCAGAGCGGCGAGGGAAGATTCCGCATGCGGTTCCCATTCATGAGCGCTCCCTAAAAGCAAACCGTCGCCAGGAAAAGGGCCACTGGGAAAGAGATACAATGATTGGCAAAAATAGAAAGACGGCGGTTCTCGCTTTAGTTGACCGCAAGACAAGATTTAATCTCTTTGCTAAGCTAAACCGCAAGCTAGCCCTTAAGGTGACCCAGAAAACAATTGCCCTTCTGGCCTCTCTGCCCTGTCGATCTATTACTAACGATCGAGGGCACGAATTTGCGGACCATCAAAACCTAGCAAAGAAGCTAAATGTTGGGGTCTATTTTTGTGATCCCTACTCCTCGCACCAGAGAGGGACTAACGAAAATAGGATTGGCATCCTACGGCAGTACCTACCTAAAAAATCAGATCTCGCGACTCTCCACTGGAAGCAACTCAAAAAGATTGAATTTGAAATTAACAATCGCCCAATGAAATGCCTTGACTGGAAAACTCCTTATGAGGCAATGATGGATAAAAGTTGCAATACGGATTTGTAGATGGGTACTTAATCTAAGCCAAAACTATCTTTGGCCTCGGATTGTAACAGCGCTAGCAAGCCAATTGCCTGCCGGACTTACCCATCTTTATTTGAAATACACCCATCGCCGCTCTAGCCAGCTATTGCCCCCCTGCGCTGACTTCGCGCAACTTACATGGCAACGAAATAGCGAATCTCACCGCAAGCCACTTTCCTGCCTCCTTGACCTCTCTTAGTTTGGGCTCAAACTACCTCTTTTGTTGTTACTTAGAGGCTCTCGCAGGGCGTTGGCCACCCTCACTCACACCTCCCTTGTTTTAGAGGAGGACGCTACAGCCTTCCCCACTGCGCGTCACCTACCTGCCTCTTTGATCCTCCTTGATCTGCGAGTTACCAAATACCTGAGAGAGCGCGGTAGGGCTAGGATCCGGGAAGCGATACCTTGCACGTGCGCGATTCTCTAGGATTGAGGGAAAGGAGGGAGGGGTCGCGCGTCGGGTGGCCCCGGATGATCCGCCAGCCGCAAAGCACCTGACTTCGGGGCTTTCGTTAGGGGCGCATGACCTATTCAGTCGCCTCAGTCTTTCGAGGTGATGCTTTCGGTTCGTTTTTTCCTGGGGTTGAATCCGGGCTCATTGTTACTCCCTCAACGCAAAATGTGAACGCTGGGCTGCTCTTTTTTTTGAGGTAAGTGAATTACTCTCAGGTTTTACTTGTTTTCAGAGCTTTGTTCGAGGGTTTTGTACAGAAGAAAAAAAGTCCCCCACTTTTTTCTTCCTATTGCTCTACAAAAGGATAATCTTAAATAATGCTGACCCCACCACCACCCCTTGCTGGCAAAGAAAGCTTAAGGCAACACTACTACCGACTTCTCCCCTTGATTTTCTTGCTCTTGCCCTCCCGTGAGGCCGTTACCCAGGGTGAGACAGCCTTGCCAGCAGCAAGCCAGGCGACTCCTGCTTTCTCACTAAGCAGCTTACCACCACCAACAACGGCAACGACGACGGCGGCTCTTGCAAGTGAAGTCCCCACCACCACCTTGACTGAGGCAGAGGCCTTATCACTCACCAGCCTCCCCCAGCATCTGCTCGAGTTCATTGCCGAGCAGATGGGAGGTCAAGACCGAGCAAAATGGTCTTGTACTAACCGCTCTGTTCATGCCGCCGTCTCCCACTTTTACAACAACCCGGAACTGATACGGCGGCGAAGTGAGCCGAACCACCCACTCCGAGGTCTCTTTGGCCGCTTTGATGACTTTATGACCCACCGCGCTCGCCATTGGCAAAGATTCGTTCGAGCTGACTGTCGGACCGAGCAGGAACTGCACCGTTGGTTAAGCTACCTCATGCGAGACGAGGCGCAGGCCTTTCATAAGCTGCATTTAGTTTTGAGTAACCTGTGGCGTCCAACAGCACCCACTGAAACTCTGAGCCTCTTAAAAAAATGTAGCTCTGTGACCCACTTAAGCCTAGACTTTTCAGTTGCGAACAGGGAAGCCCTTGCCGCAATTGCTCCCTACCTGCCTCCCTCACTCCTCACGCTTGAGCTCAGGCATTTGGGTCTTCAAGGCACCGATCTGAGAGCGCTCGGAAGCCATTTGCCAGCTCACCTCACCACTCTCGATCTCAGTCACAACCCCCTCACGCTTGCAGGTCTTGCGGCCTTGACAGAGCATTATCCAGCCTCCCTCAGCACCTTGAGACTGCGTCGCACCCACCTGGGTCGCCGCAACGCTCAGCCCGTGAGCTTTCATTTTCCTGCCACACTCCGCACGCTTGACCTCAGCGGGAACGACCTCAATGAGCAAACGGCTGCGACTTTAGGCTCCGAGCTTCCCCCGCAACTCAGGCAACTCGATCTGAGTGATAACCCATTGAATGGGCAAGCTATGAGGATTTTTTCCCATCACTGGCCAGCAGGGCTCACCGACTTAAATCTCAGTAACAACGCCCTGAACGACGAAGTAGCCCCCTTCCTCACGCAAGCACACTTGCCTTTGACCCTAACCCGCCTTAATTTGCGGGGGAACCGACAACTGAGCGACTACGCTAAAGCGCTGATCCGCAGGGGCTTGCCCCAGAGCTGCGAGATTCTGTTCTAAGCACCCATCAGCAAGCAGTCCTCAGGCGCCCAGGCCAAAAAGACCCGGTCCCCGACGTTAAAACTCTTGCGCGCCGTCACCGCAGTGTTAGTCTGGGAGACCAAGATCATCCCGCCTAAGCCCTCACGCAACTGCACGTGCAGCTGCGTCACCGGCCCCTGGTAAAGCACTTCCATGAGGATCCCTTCCAAGGTATTTTGATCGGCGCCAGGTGAAGACTTTAAGACCTTCAGCTTTTCCGGACGAATCAGCACCTCGACTGCAGCCCCAAGCGCGACCACCGGAAGCGTGCGGCTGCCCTCTTTGGAAGCTTTTAACGTAATAGGGCGTTTAGAGCCTAAAACCACCACTAAGGCCTCCGGCGTCACCTCGCGCACTTCGGCTGCAATTCTGTTGATCGTGCCAATGAATTGCGCCACAAACGGCGTCTTCGGATACTCGTAGATCTCTTGGGGCGTGCCCACCTGCTCAATCACCCCACCGTTCATCACCGCAATACGATCGGATAAGGTCAGTGCTTCTTCTTGATCATGGGTCACAAAGATAAAGGTGTGCTTGAGCCTGCGTTGCAAGGCCAAGAGCTCGACTTGCATCTCACGCCGCAGCTTTAAGTCCAACGCCGAGAGTGGCTCATCGAGCAGCAACACCCGTGGGCGATTGATAAACGCGCGGGCCAGCGCCACTCGCTGCTGCTGACCGCCCGAGAGAGTTGCAATCCCCCGGGGCGCAAAAGAATCCATCTTCACGAGCGCCAGCGCCTCATCCACCCGCTGTCGTAGTTCTTGATCGTCCACTTTTTTCATCTTCAAACCAAACGCCACGTTTTCCCAAACCGTTAAGTGCGGGAAAAGCGCATAGTTTTGAAAGACCATGTTAAATTGGCGTTGATTGGCTGGTAAATGATCAATGCGCACGCCGTCGTGGATGATTTGCCCTTGGCTGGGAGCCTCAATACCGCCAATCATCCGTAAAAGCGTGGTTTTACCGCAACCACTGGGACCTAGGAGTGAAAAAAACTCCCCCTCCCGAATGGTCAAATCTAGGGCCTTCACCACACAGACCCCTCGATACTGCTTTTCCAACGATTTCAACTCTAACATGGGGCCATCAAGCCTGAAAGATTTGAAAAAATAAAGCTAAAACCAAGGGGGTCAGTCCAAGCCTACTTTTGCTTTCTCCCCTCAGCAAAGCTATCATATCCCCCGAGAGCTTCGCGCGTGAGGCAAGTTAGGCTCGGCCTCCCACCACTGACGACTCTTACTCAAAAAGCTCATTGATTTTCAGCCGTTTGAGGCCCTAAGCGTTGTGGCAGCGGGAGAGATCAGAGGTCAGAGACCAGAGATGAGAGCCGAAGAAAACCGAGCAGCAAACCCCCTCTGCTTGCTTCCCTGCAGTGCCTACGTCTCACGCGCTTTGCTAAAAAAAGCAGGCGTTCAGTGGGCGTCAGCTGCGCCAGCAGAACCAGGCTTCTTGCCGCCTCGCGCCGCAGCCGCACCCGAGGAAGGGTGAGACCCCTGATGCCTGGTGGCTGCAGCCTCAGGACCGGCCGCTTGTCTGCTCACGCCCTGATGAATGGCAGCGCAATCGGTCGCCTGAAGCCCGGTAGGCTTTTCCGGCTCAAGCTCCTCTACCGCATCTCGTTCATGCCTGCGCTCCTCTACCGCATCTCGCTCATGCCTGCGCTCCTCTTGCGCCTCTTCTTCGCGCTCCAAAAAAGCTTCCTCAACAAGGCGCTTTTTTTCGCTTTCCAACAAACTAGGATGGCCAGTCGGAGTCACCTGAGGACGAGATTTAGACTCGGTTGCAGGCTCTCTTTGAGCAGCCGCTCTCTCTTCTGCTCTGCCTTCAGCAGGCGCAGCTTTTTCATCGACTTCCTTCAGCTCGACCGCACTCAGCGATCGACTCACTCCAAGCGGTGACAGCACGAGGCAAACACCCAGCAGTGTCTTTGGCAAGCTCACTTGCCCCAATTTTAGGTATCGCGGATTCATCTTTTTTAAACCCTTCTGGTTAGCGTACATTTTTGCAAATGCCTGATTTGATTTTTTAGAACCCAAGTGAAACTCCTGTAGGTTCAATGATTTCTAGCAAGCTTTGAAAGGCCTGTCTAATTTCTTGAGCAATTTTGGTGCCCTCACGACTTTCGGTGCTCTTGATCTTCCCGGTATTGGTATAGGAAACCTGCAACGAACCCGTGGCAGGATCAGAAATCTCAATCGGTCGCGAATTTTCATCGTAACGAAAGTGAATTTCTCTTTTTTCCTTATCCACCACCGTTGAGATCCGTCCATGCAAGTCGTAAAGCAACTTAACGGCATGACCTTCTGAGTTTTTCGCAAGCGCCAAGTTTAACTTGTCATCGTACTCAAACTCTGACCAGGTTTTTTGCTCAGGATTACTCTTTAGGTACTTGGTCACCTTGCTCACTTTTTTAGCTGCAGCGTCATAAGACAGCTCCACCACCTCAGAAGGGGTGACTTTCTTCACTAAATGCTGCAAGTCGTCATAGAAAAACTGGGTGACTTCCGCGCCACTGCGAATCTCAAGCGGCATGCCACAACACTCGTTGAAGGTCGTCTCCGTGACTTCGCCTTGGCGAGTGACCTTAGACTTTTCCGTCCAGAGCGCGCCACCGGTGCGAGACTTCATGAAAAATTCAAAACGGGTGATCATCGGAGCTCTTGGCACATGCATCGGCTCGTGCTTGCCCTTTTTTGCAGCCTTACCCTTGACTTCAGGCTCAGCAGGCAAATCATCCGTTTGCGCCACTTCAATCACCGTGTGCAAAGGATCGGCTTTAGTCGTTAAGTTGCGGTATTCGAGCATCTCGCCACTAAAATCGCGGACCGAGCGCACATCCTCGTTTTGCTCCAAACCATAATAACTCACCTTCATCTTTTCTTGACGTCCATTGACCTCTTGCGTCATCTCAGTCATCAAGTGACGGTGTGCGCGGTCATAGGTGAAAGCAAAACGATGCTGATCAGCGTCGACACTGGAAATCATCTCGCCATCCTTATTGTATTGATACTGCACCACTTCGGCTCCAGCACAATCAATGCGGACCGCCAGACCACGCGTATTGAGGGTGAAAATCATCTTGCGGTTCTGGCTATCGATTAAATGATCCAGTGAACCGTCTTTCTTGTAAACGAAAGAGACGGCATTCTTGTTCTTATCTTCAATCTTTTCCAGCCTCCCTGCAGCATTGTACATTTCCGTCTTGCCTTCTTCACCCAAAGTGCGCATAAAACCCTGCTTGGTTTTCACTAAGGCCTGCCCCGGAAACTCAGGCGACCTCAGCTGCGCCCCCTCAGCAAGCTTTCTGGTTTCAAGCTTGCCCATCTTGCTAAAACGATCCCACTCCAACGACCGGTAATTGGCAGTTTCTTCTAATTTCTTATGGTAACTTTGCTCGGCTTCTGGCGTCACAAACTGCCCTGAGGCCTTAGCAGCCCCCATTAGTTGTTCCATCATTCCGGGTGGCTCCATTTCATGGAAGCGCACTTCAGCGCCGGTGGCATACTCATGCACCACTACGCTGCCGTCACCTGCAGGCTTGAGATAGGTTTCATAATTGGAGCCCCAACCGTAGCCAAACAATCCGGGCTTATCAAGCGTCGCTTTGGAGTTGTAAGTACGCTTAATCATTGCCGTACCTGGGAAAACCGCGTCCACCAGGGTCACGTAAAAATTACGGCTCTTGAGACTCACTTCCGCGAGGGCTTGCGTCTGCTGAAGCGCAAAACCCAGAGCTAAGAGTCCCAACCAAAAGCGGTAGCGGCTATAAGGCAAGCGGGCGGCTTCCCCGACTTTTCTGGCCCGACCGTCTGCGGCTTTTTGCTTGGCACCTGCCACAAAACTCACTTTCCCGATTTCACTTTCCATTGCATTCTTTTGCGTCTTGCTTGATTTTTGATACTTCACCGAAACTTACCCCCAAGCTTTGATCGTGATGGTCACGATACTTTTTTTTTGAACACTCGAAAAAACACTCCTAAAAAATCCGATCGCTCCCTTGAAAAATCGTTGGAGTGAGCTTTTTAGGAATTTTTTATAACCTTTTTTGATTATGACTAATCTTTGGTCCATTGGCTAATCAAAAAGTAAAAAAAAAGAACCCACGCTGGTAGACTCAGGACTCCTCCCTCCGTCCACTCTCCTCCCCCCCTCCCTCCCACACCCTGCTGTTGGGTTCGTCAGTTTTTTGTCGCTCACTCTCTCACTCAGGCCTACCCCCACTCGCTTCCCCTGCAAGCCTTCCCCGCAAAGTGCTCAGTCCAAGAGGCTGAAGCGAGGGAGAGGGGGACCTTAAACTTCAATTTTAATGATTCTCAAGATCACGAAAAAACCAAACGACTCCAGTCCCAGGATGATTAAGATCACCAACCAGCCAAGCGGCGTGGTGTAAAGTGGACTAATAAACTCAGGATCCGTGAGATGGAACATTAAACCCAGCATCGGTGGAATCAGACAGATGAACATCCCTTGAAAGAAAATTCCTTGGGTGAGACTCTCAATTTTGTTTTGCACTTTGACGCGTTCGCGAATCGTTTCCACAATGGTATCAAAGGTCTCAGCCAGATTGCCGCCCGTTTCTTTGAGGATGTTAATGGCAGTGACAAACATCTCAACATCTTCCGAGACGATGCGCTCACTGAGATGAGTGAACGATTCCTCAAGGGAAACCCCTAACTTGTTCTCATTTAATACCAAATTGAACTCCTGGCGGATGGGATTTTCCATTTCTTGCACGACTAAGGCCAGCGACTGGGAGATGGAAAGCCCGGATTTTAGGCCGTTTGACATCAATCCCAGGGCATCGACCATCTGATCGACGAATTGCGTTACGCGTCGTTGATAAAGAAAATTCACCAGTGGTTTCGGGGCCTTCCAACCTAAGAAGCCTGCCAGCAGCCCGAAGGTCAGTCCGGGTAACAGTTGCGGTAAAAACAGTAAAAAAACCAGACTGCCCAGCCCAAAACTGAGGGCAAACAGTCCTGCAAGCACTCGCTCAGGCGACACTTCCATGAACATCTGGGCCAATTTGTCGACGATATAGTCGCGGGTGCCGAGTGACTGAAAGCGTAACCAATCGAGAAAACGCGTACTATAATGATACGACAGTTGACTGACGGACAGGCCGAGCAGCAAAACGCCGAAAAGTCCTTGAAATTTCATAAACTTTTTCTCCTTGGGGTCCTTTAAGTCCTTTGCTCCTGTTCCTGCTATTCACCGACTCCTCACTTGGCTGCAAATAAATTACGGGAGATTTTCATGCCCTTGGACTCCATTTCTTCGATAAACTTAGGGATGAAACCGGTGGGGATGAAGCGCCCGATAATTTTGCGCTTTTTATCTAAGCCCTCCTGGCGAAACAAGAAGATATCTTGCAGACTGATCACTTCGCCTTGCATACCGACCACTTCCGTGATGTGGGTCACTTTTCTTGAGCCATCACTAAGCCTGGATTGCTGAATAATCACCCCAACGGCAGAGGCGATGTTTTCGCGAATCGCTTTGGCCGGTAAGGCAAGGCCTGCCATCATGACCAGCGTTTCGAGCCTAGCGATCGCTTCGCGCGGATTATTGGCGTGCAAGGTGGTGAGTGAACCCGAATGTCCGGTATTCATGGCTTGCAACATGTCCAGCGCCTCGCCGCCTCGACACTCGCCGACCACGATACGATCAGGACGCATGCGCAAACAGCACTTAATCAAGTCACGAATGCTGACTTCGCCTTCCCCTTCGATATTCTTGGGTCTGGTCTCAAGCCGCACGACGTGGTCTTGCGCCAGCTGCAACTCCGCTGAGTCTTCCACCGTGATAATGCGATCGGACGCCGGAATAAAGTTAGAAAGCACGTTTAAAAGAGTGGTTTTTCCTGACCCCGTGCCGCCTGAGACTACGACATTGAGTTTCGCTTCGACACAACAGCGCAAAAAGTCAGCAATTTCCTCTGTCATCGAGCCAAACTGAATCAAATCCTTCACTTCCACCCGTTTTTTAGGAAATTTACGAATGGTGATGGTCGGTCCCCGCAGCGCAAGCGGCGGGATAATCACGTGCACGCGGGACCCATCCGCCAGCCGAGCATCGACATAAGGGACCTTTTCATCGACCCTGCGCCCGAGCGGGGTGACGATCCGTTCAATCACGTTCATCATCTGTAACTCACTGGAAAAAAAGGTTTTCGAGACCTGCGGTTTGCCAGCTTTTTCCACATAAATTTGATCGCAGGCATTGACCATGATTTCCGTCACTTGATCATCAGCCAGGAGGTCTTCCAGCGGCCCTAACCCCAAGGCCTCATCGAGGATCTCTTTGACCATCTGCGCTTTCAGCTCGCGCGAGCTCAGCAAGCCGCCTGAGTCCTCGTGATTGAGGATCTCAAGCACCCCGCGCTGGGTTTTTTCCCGCAACAAGGCCCGCTGCTTGCTATCACTGGTATCGGTGTTCATTTTCTTCAAATCCATCTGCTCCACTAACGCCTTATGCACCCGCAACTTCATCAAGGTCCAGGGATCTTTACCGCCCTTGCCAGCAGAAGCGGCACCTCCGGCGGTGTTGGCTGCTGCTGCTCCGGTGCTGGTGTGTGCTAACTGGGCTGCTCGCGCTTGAGCCGCAGCCGCAGGCTTTTTGACTTGCGCCAGGTTCTCGAGCAGATGATTTTGTTGAATTTTTCTCACCAGGTCATGATAAGCCCTTGAGATACCGCTACTTGCGGCTGAGAGGCACACAGGCGAGCTCATCGCCAGGGCACCTTCGCAGCTAGTGACGTCCTCGGGAATGGCGGCATAGATGGCATGATTGAGGTTTTTTTGCAGCATCGAGGGGGTGATAATCGAGTGGGATTGATAGCGATTCAGGATGATTTGCAGCATTTCGGGGGGAAAGAGCAGTTCTTGCATCCGTTGCAAGAGGCGCTTGGTCTGATTCGTGACGATGACGTCAGCGGTGGTGACCACAAAAATAGCGGTGGCAAACTCTAACGCCCGCAGCGCCCAGGGGTCTGAGGCCTGGCCGCAATCGACAATCACTAGTTGAAAGATCTCAAGCGCCCCTTTTAAAAACTTCGCCAGGCCATCGAGATCCAAATCGCGCGCCACGATGGCATCGCGCGGCGAGGCGATATAGCTGTAGCCTGCCTGAGCATTGACCATGAAAGGGGCCAGCGTCTTGGGATCAATCCCGCCATTGTGCCCACCCACTGACATGCGCGAGACGTCCACAATATTTTTGGGAGGATTGTGGCCCAGGATCAGATTTTGATCCCCCAGGCTGGCTAAATCTAAATCGACAATCAACGGCCGACTCTTGGTTTCTTGCACGTAACTGATTGCAAAATTGGCGGTAAAAACACTTTTCCCCACCCCGCCTTTACCCCCGACCACTGCGATTAAAAATCCTGCCATACCCTAACTCCTCTCCTCACCCCTTTCTCTCCTCAACGCACCAGAAAACAGAGGAGGGCACCACCACTCGCGTGCACAACTCTTCCGGCACAGCCTCAGGGAGGGGGATGTGCTACTTCATGTTCACCCGAAAGTTCTTGCGCAAGTCCTCGGAGCCGTCTGAGGCATTTTCAATGATCTGCGGAGTAACGAAAATCACAAAATTGAGCTTCGATTTGCTGTAATTCTTGCTATGCAGCAACTGAAAGAGCGAGGCCGTGCTCCCGCCAGAATCACTGCCTAAGGCACTGGCCGGATCATCCTTGTTAAACGCAGTGGAGACGGTGGTGCCTTGTAAGCCGCCAATGGCCGAGCTCTCGCCCGAGCGCACATAGAGATTGGTTGACACCGTGTGACCGGCGGTAATCGGCGCCGCCCCTGCAGCAGGCGCAGGACCCGAGACCGCACTTTGATCGAGCTCCAGCTGCATTTGAATGTCCTCGGATTGCCCTAAGATGGTGGGGGTGACGGCAAGCGTGAGCCCCACCGCTTTGCTGGAATACGATTGCTGCCCGTTTTGATTGATTTGCGACACCGGAAAGGAGGTGGTTTCCACGAGCTTGGCCGGTTGTCCGCTGCGCACGATAATGGTGCCGGTTTTTAAGGTCCTGGCGTAGCCGGCATTTTGAGCGGTTTGCAGCCGGGGAATCAGGCTAGAAATCGTCGCAGAAAAGCTTGGCGAGGAGCTGGTGGTGGTTCCGGTTTGCCCTTGGGTGTTTTGCCCAATGGCGATTTGCGGATCGGCGGTAAACCCCGGCGCCCACTTAAAGCCAAACACCCGCTCGTAACTCTTATCCAGCTCAACAAAATAGATCGTCACGCGGACCAACTTTTCTTGCTTCCGCGGGGGAGCAGGCGTCACCAGGATAAAACTATGCACCAGCGCGCGTGGCGGTACCTGCTTATGGACGTTATTGTCTTTTTCCAGCGGGTTACCTGGACTCAGCTCCGGTAAGTAGAGTTTAGCGACACTTAAGGCGCGCTGGGCTTGATCAAAACTATCGGCCGTTCCTTCCAGGAAAATCATGCCGTTGACCACCCGGGTTTTCACGTTAGGGGCAAACGTCACCACGTCATCTTGGATCTTCTTGGCCATCACCTGGAGGGCAAGCGGCGATAACACCGTGAGGTTAATCACGTTTTTGGCATAAGCATCATCCATCACCACCGTCAAAAGTTTGCCGTAATCGTTCGGCACCAGCACTTCGCCGTCAATCACCACCTTGGGGCCGACAATCCTAACATCAATCCCTTCAACATCGCGCAGCAGGTTGCGAATCTCACCACTAATGCGCAGCAGGTCGGAAAGCGTGAGTTGCACCGTGAAAATGACTTTCACCCGACCCAGGCGATCGCGCAGCGTGAGCGTGGTATCACCCTCTTTTAAAGGCTTAATCACCAGAATTTTCTTATCGCCGCTGGGCACCACTTTTGCCCCAATAATCGCCGGATTGCCAATCTCAATCCGGCTATCATCCATACTAGGATCAAACGCTAAGTCGATGACATGGTCCTCGCCGGTAGTGAGACGCAAAAAATGATGCTCAGCTTTTTTATCCGACTCCTCGTTGGTCAAAAGCTTACGCTTGCGCCTGAAACGCGGGGCCGGATCAACGTCATCGCTGCCAGCAGCAGTAGTAGCCGCCGCCACCGCCGCCACGTCTGCTGCGCCTGCACTAGCACTAGCACTAGCACTGGCAGGTGCAAGAGGGGGATTAGCTGTGCTGCCAGGGGCGTCACCACTTTGCAACGGCACGGCGTCGTCGCCCGCAGCAGGCCTGGCAAAAACCATCACCAGCAGCATCAGGGCAAGCAACTCCCTGCGACCCCTGGGCTTAGGCGTGAGGAGCGACCGCGACGTTGCGGTGATTGCGTCAGCCACCCCCACGCTCATCGTCTCCTTTCACTGTGAATGCGCAAGTAATCGCCGCCAAGCACATCGACCAACATCGTGGCTGGAAGCAAAACTGGATCGACGTCATCGTTATTGCGAAGCGATAAAAAGAGTTTGGCCTCACCGTAACCTAGGATCAGCAAGACTTGCTGGGCTTGCATCGGCGTCAGCTCGAGTGTCACCGAGCTGAAACTAAAGTCCTCAGCTAGGGAGCGAATCCGGTCAACTCCCCCTTGGTTATCCGCTTCAATCGAGCGGGCTAAGTTATTGGTGACATAACGACCAATGGAGAGTAACACCACGTCTTGAAACAAAGTTTTTGCCATTTTAGTCTCCTTACTGCCCCCATCCAAAACCGCAATCAAATCGACCCGGTCCCCGGGCTTGACGAGCTTCGAGGCTGCGCTAAACTCGTCCACCGGTACGGAAATCGCCCGCTTGCCCGGAGCCACCTGGGTGGATAACCCCGTACGCACGCTGGGATCGGTGATTTTAGTATAGGTAATTTGCTCGCCTTTTTTCAGCGCAACTAAGGCCACCGTCCCCACCAGCGACTTAAAGTTCTGGATTTTCTCTTTTTCCGAGGCGTTGCCACTCCCCCCCTCAGTCCCTGCGGTTAAAGCGATGGCCGAGGGCTCCAAAAAAGCCTTAGGCAAGGTTCTTTGCTCCAGCATCGTTTCGTTAATCGCTTCCATCTCTTTAATGTCGCGCTTGGCCACGACGACGTTCACCTCGCTGCCAAACTTGCGCTTCGCTTCCTCTTGAATGCTATTAATATAGCTTGAGATAAAAACCACGGCCACAACACCCATGGCAATCGACAGTAAGACAGCATTTTTATTCATATCCTTTTTACCTCACCTTTCACTCTGCTTGCTCTGACACTCACACTGACCATCCACCCATCCCGCTAGCCCCCGGCGCCTCATCCCAAGGGCCCCGGTATGTTTCGTGCCGTCCGCCCCCGCTCAACTGTCTGCTGCGGAGGCACGCTATTCATAGTGAATCTCAGGATTAACGCACACCTGCCGCAAGAAGCCTGGCTCCGGAAACTGCGACAAATAAGCTGGACCCGCTGGCCCATAAGGCTCCGTGGAAGCAACAGGCAGCATCGGCTGCGCCCCCACCATCGTCAGGGGCGTGCAAAGCGTCACAGTATTGCGGATGCGAGCCAAGGCCCGGGTCTCGGGCTCGGTTTGCGGTAAATTAGGGGCAGAGGCCCTCGGGCGGACGGGAATCTGCTGGGTGCTGGCCTCAGGCGTATACTGACCGTTGCCTCTAAATGGATTCTCCGATACACCCACCACCAACTGATTAGCGCCAATCGCGACCATCGCTGACTGCTGGCGATCGAGCGGCGGATAGTAGGGGCTGTTCCAAGTCATCTCCATCACCTGCGCCCTGGCATACTGCTGATTGACAATCGCCATCGAAATAGCCGAATCCACATTGATCATGACAAAAACTAACGTCACGAGAAACGACAGCAGCAAGATCAGCTCCACCAAGCTTTGCCCGGACTCGCGGGCCTCGCACAAACGACGCCGACTGCGAGAGCAAGCGCCAGCGCGACCCTCACCCCGTGCTGCCCGCCCCTGATGCGAGGTCAGCCTAAGCAACACGCCTGACACTTGTGGCAGCCTGAATTTAGCTTTAGCACCCATTGTCATACTCCCACGGCTGCGTGCTGGTGGTCGTCATGAACTGAATACACTCGCTGGTCGTGGGCTCGCGTCCCAGCCAACTCTCAGAGCGCAGGCTCAGGGTCTGGTTCTGGGCCCCAGCCGGAGCTGAAGAGGGCCCTTGCCCGTTAGCCGTGAGAGGAATCAGAAAAAGATTGCTTGTAAAACTATAAGTCACGCCTTGCATCCAACTGAATTTCGAGTCCGTGGCAATAAACTGCTGGCTGCGGCCAATCACCGCGCCTCGGATGTCACTCACCCCTTGGTTGGCCCCACGCGCAAGCCAAGCAAAGCGGTCCGCCTGTCCGTTTTTCACCGTCACACTGAGCACATGGCTAGCGCGTTGCTCTTGGTCTTGCTGATTGGGCCCGGCACTCAGATAGGCCCTTGCCGCCATAAAGGTTGCGTAATGGACGAAGCTCCCAAAAGAAAATAAAAGGGTCATGCGGAAGGAAAAAATCATAAAGGCTAGAAAAAATGAGACCGCCAAGGTAAACTCGACGACCGATTGCCCCTCCTGCTGCGCTTGCCGCCTTGCTCGCACAAAGTGCTTTTTTTGCGCGCTAACCACCGCTACCGCCCCCCCCGCCACCGCCTGTAGGATTGACAAACAAGCGAAACGATCCCTCCCCTGACTCGGCCCGTGGATGGTATTGCGGCCCTCCGTCGTCAAAACCCTTAGCCTTAGGGTGCCCATAACAATAAGCCGCAGCAAAGGGACCGGTAATGCGGGCTAAGACGAGTTGATCGAAATGAATCTCGTTCCACCCCCGTACGAAGATCAAATAGAGGCCTAAAATCACCGACAGTAAAAGCATCGACTCCAGCATCGCCTGACCTTGCAGGCGAGCGTGGCTCGGGTTAGGGTCCAACCCCAGACCACGAACACCACCGCTTACTCCCAGCGATGCACCTGCCTCAAAAGTTGCGCCCGCGCAAGCTTGCGCCTGATTGCGATTTTTGCGGGCCTTGCAACCTATGATGGTTTTTCCCCCCCTATGCCTCAAAACAGTCTCTCCTCGCACGTTTTACTGTAGCTCTTGCCTCATCACAGCCTGATCCCGCAGCGCCTTTCCGCTCGCACTTAAGCATGGCAAGACAGAACAGGGAGCGGGCAGTTGGCGTGGTGTGACACACACGCCTAAGCTTTGTCACCCACACACTCTCTCGACCTAGAGCTATTTTTTTACTGGGATTTTTCTGGGACCTTAAAACGCTTAGCGTGCGACGCGCATGACCCACCCCACTGCTAGCGCTATCGGAAGAGCCGAGGGAATGGTATAATTTTTATTCAAACGGGGGGGCGCCCAGGCAACTTCGGAACGCCATAAGGGGAGTAAAAAGAGCCAAAAGCGACTGAGGGTGTCAGCCGCTTGACCGCGGATCACCAGCGCGACCCCACCAAAAATGGCAATCAACACCATGCCAAGCCAAGCCGCTTGCAGCGTTGCCGCAGGACCAATCCAGGCGCCAAAAGCCATCAATAATTTGGCATCGCCTGCCGCTAGAGCCCCGCAAGCAAAAAGCGCGCCGTAACTCAAGAAAGCCCACGCCACCGCACTCAGGGACCACTCTAACCCCGTGAGTCCTGCACTCCAGGTGGCAGCCACCAGGCCTGCAGCCATCACCGGAACGGTTAAGCGATTGTAAATCTTCCCTTGCCGAAGATCACTCCAGATCGCAGCAAGCGCCAGTGCCAGTAAAACCGCGACTTTAAGGCTAATTTTGCCAAACTCCAAGACTCGCCCTCCCGGTCTTTAAATCCTTCTCGAGCTCGGCGCCCAGCGTCAAAACCCCTTGATTAAAACCGCTTTGCAACGCCTGGTAAATCTGCACGGCGCCCCAGGCAGCCCCCATCAAAATCAAAATGTACTCGGTGATCCCCTGCCCAGCCTCGTCTTGCCAAAAACGGACGAAAAAGCGACGCCCTACTGCAGCCAGGTGCGCCCCAGGCGAAGGGAAGGAGTAAAAGAAGGCGGAACACACGGGCGAGCCGAGCTCCACTCTCTGAGGAGCTCTCAAACACTTAAAATCACTCATGAATTGACGCTCCCTTCGACGCCGAAGCCCCACCAACGTTCTAAAAAAAAACCTTAAAACGAGAGTGAAAGCGAGCAGGTCTGCTGGCAGCGTGGCCGAGCGGCTCTGGGCGCAGCAGGGATCTCTCAGGCTCATCGCGTTTAGCCTAATCAAGGAAGGAGGAGGAGGAGGAGACTGCGGCTCTATCCCCTCAGCTTGTCGCTGAATCATTATATTGAATCGGTAGCCCAGTGAATTTCACTAAAAATAAGTGACTCATCAAGCTTATTTGACGGATACCCTCGACCGCCGCCTTCAGGAAAGAAGGAGAAAAACCCCTTCTGCTCAGCGCGGGGATTCTGCGTTTGGCCCACTCGCCACTTATGCTAACACCTCTCAATAAATCGTCTTGTCCACTCTTACTGTCTAGAACTTAGTAAGCACTGTCATCCTGGCCCTGTAGCACTGTTTAATGTTTTAGTGAGGTTTTCCATCATTTTAGTAAAAAGACCAGTAATACCAGCTTTAAATTGAGTAAAAATAAGACCGATGATCACCAGAATCAGCATGTACTCGACAAATCCCTGCCCCGCTTCATCTGTCCAGAATTGATAACAAAATCTCTTAATCTGCTTCATTGCTATTTTTCCCATCTCCCTGGATTGCCAAAACTTCCGAAAGAATCAGCTCTTTCCTAAATTTATTTCCTGTCTCTGTAGCAACCGGCGCTTACTCATCTCACTTCAGCCAAAAACTCTAGGTATTGATTTTTATCCCTTTGCTCCTCTGCCTTTTTCTCACTTTTCAGGCAACACATCAAAGGTGCAACGAGTGTTACAACCCTTCTGAAGTCTGCTGCTCTCTCAGAATTAATCGGACTCTTTTAAATTTATCATAAAAGTCATAGTAATTAAATTGTAAAAATAAGAAAAGCTCGCTGATCTGCTTTTTTCCCCTTTCAAGAACGCTTTTTCGCGTGTCATCAGCGCTACCCAAGCGTCATTGTCTTGACGAAGCGAGAAAATTCCCCCGCCGCTTCTTGCTAGCCCGCTGCTGATTTTTTTGTCAACCTTCTGGCGCTCTCCCTACGCAGCCCCCCCCCCTTCTCTCTTGCGCTCGCCGCTATCTGGCTTCTGAGCCCCGCCGCTTTTTATTAGCCGATTCTCATTAAAGGATAATCAGCGCAAGCGAGAGATTACTGCGGCACTCGAATTTTTCTGCCAGGGCCAAGAAATCTTGTAAGGTGGCTTCAACAGCTTTTTGCTGGTTATAGACTTCACCGACCTCACTGGTCACCCCACGCGCGCCTGCGCGGGTCGTTTGCCTGCTCTCCCCCTCCGCAGTGAACGATTTTTCGTCGTCTGCTTCTACGCCTACGCGTGGACTTGCTGTGAGGTCCCCGAGCTCCTGCTCTCGCTTCAGGTGATTCATCTGCAGTTGCAACATCAAAGACTCTACCACCAGCTGTGGGGCAGCGACGCCCGCGAGACTGCCGGCAAGCGTCTGGGTGGCAAGCAGCAACCAATCGCCGCTCTGGACCCGGTATTCAATGATCTCAGGCTCAAGGTCATGGTTCATGCCAAGCGCCATGAGGGGGATTTTCTCATAAAAACGCTTCTTGCGTTGTTTTAGCCAGCTCTCGGCGGCTCCAAACCCTGCCGCGGCTACTCCCTGCTGCTGCTGCCCCTTTGCTTGTTCTTGCTTGCCGGGCAAAGCAGGCCCTACTGGTTGCTCAGGGAAAGGATCCAGCAACTGGGCCAAGGAGCGCGGGGTCACGAGACTGACGGACTGCCCGTTGCGCAGCAAGTTGGCCGTGCAGACGCCTGCTTGGGCAAGCGCTAGGGTATCGCCATCCAAGAAGGCCGCAAGGACGGAGGAGCCGCCTCTGACATGAACCCCTTTGTTTTGATTAAAAGCCATGATTTTTTGGTTAGCATAGATCAAGGCGTTGAATAAGACGTTGCCTGCGAGTGACAAAAAGGAGCGAAAAATGAAGGGAAACGTGGCATCGGCGTCTCTGGCTTCTTTGAACAAGAACTGATGCACGGTTTGGCACGCCAAAACCGCAGCCTCTCTCCCGGCACCAGGACCACCAAAGCCATCAGCGAGGATGAAGATGCCTTTGTCAGCATCGAGCCAGACCTCGTCTTCTTGCACCAGGCAGCCGGTGCCCTTTTTCTTCAAGGTTGCAAATCCTAACACTGGACGAAAAGTTCTCATGAGCCTCCCCCCGCCGCCGCCGGCGCCGCCGCGGCTTTCCCGGGTTGACTCACGCTACCACCACTACTCCCACCCCCCCCCGCACCACTAGTTGCGGCTCCGTCTGAGGCAGGTCGCGGCCCTGAGGCTCCAGCCTCCCCACCGCTGCCGCCGCCTTGTTGCGCTTGTGGCTGCTGATTGGCGTCTGGCGTTTGCGCCGTGATCCCGTCGGGATTGAACTCATCGCCTTTGTAACCAAAATAATGGGACAACCGCCGCTCACAGCGCTCACGGTAGAGGTCTTTTTCCGGTGCCACGCGCAGCACTTCCTCAAACAGCCGATGGGCATTGCCAAAATCACTATAGCTTTCCGCGATGATCCCCTCGGTGTAGACCTCCTTGGCGCGCTCATGCAAGATCAGCTTCACGCGCTGTAAGGCTAGCCTGACTGCGGCATTTTGCCCATCTAAGGCCAGTGCTTGCTGGTAGTTGTGATAGGCTTTGACCCAGTCGCCTTGGTTTTCAGCGTCTTGGGCGGCTGCAAGCAGTGGCGCTAAGAGTGCCGCAAGCTCTGACTCACACTGCTGCTCTAAGGTCTTGAGCAAGTGTTTTAGCTGCAGATCACTGAGCGCTAAGGAGAGCGCGCGGTGGATTTTAGCCAGGGCGGGGAGATAGCTTTTGGCGCTTTGCAGCCGTTTCGCTTCCCGGAACCATTTCCAGCCTTTTTGGTTAATCCAGTGCTTGTCGGCTGCAAGCCGTCTATTTTCTGCAACGCGTGCTTCCCAAGCCTCAATCTCTTTTTGCCACTTCTTTTGCTTCTCGTTTTCCGGATCCAAGTTCAGGATTTCCATAAAACACTGCTTGGTCTCCGCGTACTGATGATCATCCATCTTTTGCTGGCAATCGGCTTCCGCTTGGGCCAGCTTCAGCTTGCGCTCCTCGTTGGCAGCGGCGGCTTTTAATTCCGCATCCCTGACTTCTTGTTTGCGCTTGTTTTCCAGCGCATAGTGCTCCATCTCGCGTGAGTCTTTATAGTCATGAATCAGATCAAATATTTTGCGAATCTCAAACAAAGCGCGGTCATAATCACGGTTCTCGAACTGCTCAAACGCTAAATCATGCTGATGAATCACGAATTGCTTTTGCTCAGGCGTCAAACTCTCAAACGTGGCATCCTCAGCGGTTTTTTGAGCATTAGGTGAAGCGGAAGGGCTGGCTTGCGGATGCGCAGCCCCGCTGTTCTCACTTCCCTCTTTAGGATCACCGCCCAACAGCACCAGCGCTAAAATCAAACAAATACCTGCCAAAAAACCAATACGCCTAGCAGGCGAGAGTGCCTGATAGCGTTGTAACCACGATTGCTGCGCCTGCAAGCCTGGCTGACCCACCCCTAAGATACTGGAATCAACTGGCACTCCAGCCGACGCCACTGCCTCTGGCTGTTTTTGTCTCGTGCCCCCTTCAAGCCTCAACCCCCTGAGATCGTCTTGTGAGCCTACGAGTGGCTGGGTCAAGCGATTACCCACCATTTGGCTTTCGCTCTCATTACCGCCCTGTTCCTCAAGCTTTTGTAGTTTGCCCTCATACTTGGCGTCGTGCACCTGGAAGCTAAATTCCACATCCCCAATGCGAATGACATCACCACTGGTTAAGGCCTGCTCGATGATTTTTTCTTCGTTGACAAACGTCCCGTTGACTGAACTTAAATCCTTAAGACGAAAGCGCAGCCCTTGTCTGATTAACATCGAATTGTGCCGAGACGATTTTTTTTCATTCAAGATAATATCGCAACTGCGCGAGCGCCCGAGGGTAGTTTCCATCTTGCTGATCTCATAGATCTCATAATTAGCCGTACCGGCTGGAAAAATCAGCTGCGCCACGACGCTCGAGCCGGCGCTGAGCCTGGTATCCTCATCGGCATCCAGCCCAGGTAAATCATTCGTCTGAGCGTGCGAAGCTGAAAACGAGCTTGAGGGCGGCAAGGAATTCGCCGCTGCTACCATCGAAGTGATCGCCAGTCGCCCAAAATCCTCAGCCCCAGGCTGCGGACCTGACGCCGGAGCAGGTGACTCGACTGCCGCTTGCGCTTCGTCGTTTTGCTGCTGCCCGTGTTGAAACTGCATCCCAAAATCCCCGCCCCCTGCGTCTTCCGCTGGTGGCCTGGCTGCCTGATCAGCTGCGCCCTGGCGGTTCTCGTCCTTTAACTCCCGCACCTGCTCCAAGCCCTTTTCTTGCTCATTTTCCTGCTCAAGGGACAAAAGGTCGGCTCCCCCTTGCCCAGACGCTAAGAAGCCTGGATCCTGGCTAGGCGCGGAGAGTGGATCGAAAGAAGAAGCCTGAGGGAAGGCCAAGGCACTTTTCTTTGGGTCGTCAGGGCGCTTTTCAGGCTGCGCTTCAGTCTCTGGGAAGGCAGGAAGTGCTTGGGTCTCGCCGCCGCCGCCGTCTAATGATACGATCCCTCCTGGTGCTGCTAGTGGACTTGCGGCAGCAACCGGCACTCTTTGAGACGCCCCCTGCTCCGTAGCCTGAACGCCCCCTGGTTTTTGCGGATTTGCGGCGGAGACTGCTCCCGCGCCTCCTGCTAGTCCTGCTTTTTTTGGTTCACCCCACTGCAGCTCAAGCAGGTAGGGGCCGATTTCGAGGCGATCGCCGGGCTTGAAGGGACCCTGCTGGCTGGCCACTCCGTTGAGGAGAAAGGGCTTAAATTGGCTTTTATTCTCTAGATGCACCCCGCC